>NZ_JBDGBK010000044.1:0-25681 GCF_040910045.1 Enterococcus sp. RTP21361st1_A6_RTP21361_211029
CCGATTTTGTCTTCGAGCAGTTAGAGAATTTAGAAGAAAATCCAGCAGAGCTAGAAGAATTGGGTGTCGATCAAGCAGCACTGCAAAGTGTGCTAGACGAAGGGGAGTCGAAACTTGATCAAGAAAAGCTCGATGAGCTCTCCCTAACGGATGATGTTCTTTATGAGTTATATGGAGATAAAATCTATGATACATCAGAAAAACTTCATAAGACAGCAAAGGTTTGGGGAACAGATGATTTTGGCGGTTTTGGTTTCTTGAACTTTGTGTTTGAAGGATTGGTTTCAGGAGATAAATATGGTTCCGCTGTCGGGATCGCTGCGTTGATCTTAGTAGTCGGTGGCGCATTTGGGATCATTATGAAGACCGGAGCGATTGATGCTGGGATTTTTGCCTTTATCAGTAAGACACGAGGATTAGAACGATTGGCTTTACCGCTTTTATTCTTTGCTTTTTCATTTGGAGGAGCAACTTTTGGGATGGCGGAAGAAGTAATTCCTTTTTCTATGGTCATGGTGCCATTTGTGATCGCACTTGGGTATGATTCGATCGTGGCGGTAACGGTCACCTATGTGGCCTCGCAAATCGGAAATGCAACTTCTTGGATGAGTCCGTTTAGTGTGGCGGTTGCGCAAGGGATCGCGGGTATCCCAGTTCTTTCAGGGGCAACTTTCCGAATTATCATGTGGGTAGTCATTACTGGCTTATCAGCTGCATATTTGATGGTGTATGCAGAACGTATTCGTAAGAATCCGGAGAAATCATTGACTTACAAATCGGATGCCTATTTCCGCGACCATATCCAGAAGACATCTGATGAAAACAAGCCGTTTCTTTTGGGGCATAAACTGATTTTGCTTGAAATGCTGGCAGTTTTGATTTGGATCGTCTGGGGAGTAACACAAAAAGGGTACTATATTCCAGAAATTGCTTCACAGTTCTTCGTGATGGGCTTAGGTGCAGGCCTGATTGCTGTGATCTTTAAGTTAGAAGACATGGGCTTGAACGATGTAGCAAGTGCTTTTCAATCAGGTGCAGCTGATTTGGCCGGAACAGCGATTGTTGTTGGGATGGCAAAAGGAATCCTGCTTGTTCTAGGTGGTTCTGATGCCAATGTGCCTTCAGCGTTGAATACGATCCTACACAGCATCGGCGGATTGCTAAGCGGTGTGCCAGCCTTTATCGGTGCTTGGTTCATGTATATTTTCCAAAGCTTATTTAATTTAGTTGTTACTTCGAACTCAGGTCAAGCAGCATTGACAATGCCGATCATGGCGCCATTAGCTGATCTTGTGGGTGTCTCCAGACAGATCGCCGTTTTAGCTTATCAATTAGGTTCCGGATTCATGGATGCATTCACTCCAGTATCTGCCAGTTTGATCGGTGTGCTTGGCGTTGCCCGAATCGAATGGGCAAAATGGGCGAAGTTCCAAATTAAAATGCAAGGATTTCTGTTTGTGTTAGGTACGATCTTTATCTTTATCGCTGTAGCGATTGGTCTGCAATAAGAGAGGAGCTGCGAGAATGAAACTTATTCGTCAAGCGGAAGTTTATGCACCAGAATATTTAGGAAAGAAAGATATTTTAGTGATCAATGACAAAATTGTTGCCATCGAAGATCAAATCAGTGGCGGCTTTGATCAACTAACTGTCGAAGAAATCGATGGTTCTTCATTGATTGCGACACCAGGATTCATCGATTGCCATTTCCATATCTTAGGTGGTGGCGGGGAAGGGGGCTACCAGAACCGAACGCCTGAAGTAACCCTTAGCCAGCTGACAACTGCTGGAGTCACAACGGTTGTCGGCTGTTTAGGAACCGATGGTGTTGGGCGTGATATGGTGGCATTGATCAGCAAAGCCAAAGGTTTAGAAGCGGAAGGAATCTCGACTTATGTCTATGACGGTTCGTATCGATTGCCTCTTGATCCAGTGACGGATTCATTGATCAAGGACTTTTTGACGATCGACAAAGTGATTGGCATTGGTGAAATTGCGGTCTCAGATCACCGTTCTTCACAACCTAGTTTTGAAGAATTTACTCGTGCTGTAGCAGATGCTCGAGTAGGGGGCATGCTCTCAGGAAAAGCAGGGATCACCAATGTGCATTTAGGTGGTGGCAAGCGACAATACGAACTCTTGCTACAAACTGTGAAGGAGACTGAGATCCCTATTAGTCAATTTTTACCGACTCATGCAAATCGGACAAGTGAGTTGTTTGAAGCAAGTATCGCTTTTGCTAAAATGGGCGGTACCATCGATTTTACCGCAAGTGAAGATCCTGATTTTTGGGAAAGAGAAGATGATGAAGTTCGCTTTAGTAAAGGGCTAAAACGTTTGTTAGACGAAGGTATCGGGTTGGATCAATTCACCATGACATCGGATGGTCAAGGAAGTCTGCCTTACTTTGATGAAAACAATCAATTCATTGGGCTTGGGGTAGGCAGTTCCCGAGCTTTAATGGTAGGAATCAAAGAAGCTGTACAAGTAGAACAGATTCCTTTGGAGATTGCATTGCGTGCAATTACTTCTAATCCAGCAAAGATTTTGAAGTTGGCTCAAAAAGGCCGGATCGCTCCTGGAATGGATGCCGATCTTTGCCTGTTGAATCAAGATACGCTAGATGTTGAAACGGTGATCGCTAAAGGAAAAGTGATGGTCGATAAAAAAAACGTGAAAGTCTGGGGAACCTTTGAACAATTAGTATAAAACAATCGTAAAAAGGCTCACCTGCAAGTTGATCATTTTGCAGGTGAGCGATTTTTTGCGTTAGGGACGTTTAGAGTTGATCTAAAAAGGCCATATCTTCATCGGAAATGGTAAAATCAACTTTTGCATTATCCAAAATATATTCTTCGTGAACGGATTTTGGCAATGGTAAAATGTCCTTTTGCAATAGATAACGAATAGATAATTGAGGGATCGAGCGTTGATAGTTCTCGGCAATTTTCTTGATGTCGGCATTATCCAGCAAGCGACCAGTCGCGATTGGTGAATAACCTTCCACTAAAAGGTCGTTGTCTTTACAGAATTGCAGCAACTCTTCATTTGTTTTTCCAATATGATAAATGATTTGATTGACCATTGGTTTCACATCGCAATGGTCAAAAATATTTTGCAGGTCATCTTGGTCAAAATTGGAAACACCAATCGATTTGATCAAACCACTTTGATACGCTTCTTCCAGTGCTTTCCAGACATCAATGTTTTCTTCGAAATATTTTTTTTGCTCCGGATTATCCCGCATGATTTTCCAAGGTCGTGGAGCATGGATCAAAACAAGATCGATATACTCAGTGTCAAGCTCTGCCATTGAGCGTTTGATGCTATCGACAGCTTCTTGAAAAGACTTCAGTTCAGCAGGAATTTTTGTCGTAACGAATATCTCTTCTCGAGGAACACCAGAATCTCGGAGGGCTTTGCCCACAGCCGCTTCGTTTTTATAGGCAGCAGCAGTATCCACATGACGATAGCCGTTTTCAAGAGCAAATTTTGTCGCATGATAGGCATCTTCCGGAGAGGACTGCCAAGTGCCCAATCCGATCTTAGGTATTTTGATTTGATTCTTCAGTGTGAATGTTTCATTCAGTAGACTCATAGTTTCCCAACTTTCTATTTTTTTAAAAGCGTTTTCCTATCTATTACTTTAACCCGAGTAGCCTATAAGAAGTCAAGAGAAATGATTCTATTTAAATAAAAAAAAGATCACTCGAGAGATAAATTGACATTTTCACAAGATATTGATAAATTGAACCAAATAATCTTTTCAGAAAGTGGGACGATCATGAATTTTGTAAAAGATGACTTTGCCTATTATCGGCGATCTTTTGAACAAATGTATCGCAGTTATTTCCAACGAAGAATGATTGTTGTTGGAATCGCTCTTTTGATTATTTGTGCTTATCTAGCGCTGATCCAAGAGGGATTTCTACTAAATTTGTTTTTGATTGCTGTTTTGCTCGTGTTGTTTGCTTGGCTTTATCTACGTTGGCAAGAAGTCGATCAAATAATTGCTGAATTTGAACAAGAAAATAGCGAACCGATCATTTATCAAATCGTAGAATTTGAAGATTATTATGCTGCCAAAAATAAAAACGGGCAGCAAGTGCGAATCAAGAAAAACGGCAATCGGAATTTTCCGTCTGCTAATAAAACGTACACGTTGATGGCAGGATTCAAAAAAGCATTTTTCCCTAAACAACCTCTTTTTATCTTTTACTATGATATGTTGGAGAATACTTATGATGAAGCCTATCGCATTAGAAGAAATGGACAAACTACTTTTAGCAAATGGTCCCGTTACTTTAGTTTCCGCTCGTTTCGTGCCTCCATTGGAAATGGCTTCCGCTTTATTTTAGGTAACCTGTTTTTCTTGTTTTTGATCTATCGATTGATTCGTTATCTGATTTCGCTCTTGCGGATGTTTATTCAATGATAGGAAAACGTATAGCCTGAAGAGCTTTTTTTCTCACTATAGCATGCGAAGGTCAGACCTAGTTAAATAAGTCGTTGTTAGCAAAAAATTACTGTGAGCAGTAGTTAACCCAAAACATGAGTCTTTTAAGGAGTGGAGAAATCCACTCCTTTTTTTATGGAGGGCAGAAAAAGACGGTTAACAACCTTGTTTAGAGAGAGTTTATAAGTTGATCCATCAACTATCAGTTGAACAAAAGACACTTGAGAAATAGTTTTTGCGATATTCTTTAGGAGAAATGATCGCAAATTGCTTGAATACTTGGATAAAGTGGCTTTGATTCGAAAAATGAAGCAATGCAGCTATTTCTTTATAGCTATAATCAGTAAACACTAACAAATGCTTTGCTTCCGCTACTTTCTGCTGATTGATATAGGTGTGGATCGTTTGGCCTACATGTTTTTTGAATTCTGTGCTCAGATGGGTGGGGTGTTTTTCAGTAAATTCAGCCAAATCGTTTAATGTAATTTTATCGTAAATATGCGTATCAATGTAATTGATGAGACTTCTGATCAAAAAACTTTTCTGGGTAGGAAATGCATGAATCAACCTCATGAAATGATAAGTACTTTCCTGAATATGGGTCAAACATTCCTGAACGTCATAAATATTTTGTAGTTTTTGGAGTAGTGTATCGGATAACCCATAGGCTTGACTCACCGGAACGCCTTCATTGATACTGACCCGAGTTAGAATGGTAATCAATCCTGAATACTTGTATTTCAAACTTTCTAGCTTGTTGTTTGCTAGTTCGACGCTGTAGGTGCTGCTCATTTTATGGAATAGCCAAAGAATTTTTTCGGGTTGATTTCGGCGTACAGCCTCTACGTAACGTTTCTCAAATTCAAACGAGTCCAAATAAGGATCCTCTAACCGTCGTTGATAAAGATTTTCTTCTAATAGGGTGGACGTATTGGAATTTGCTTGTTTCTCTGGAACGCTCCAACGAAACTTGTTGGCATCAGGGATGGCTCTTTTTAGGATCGTGTAAAACAATTCAACGAAAGCGACAAAAGATTCTCGACTTTCTTTCGAGTAATGGACCCCAGCAATGTAATCATATCCTTGAAAAGGAAATGATCTTTTGTTAGTACCTAATATCCCGCAAGGTCCAATCAGCACATTGCCAATTGAAGAATCTGGTAGATCACAAGTAAAGCTGCTGAAAAAAAAGTCATCTCCTTCAAAAAACGTCACCACATCCAATTCAGTCGATTGGCTGGTAAGGAAAAATGTTCCGCCACTTGTTTATCAGTTATGAAGGAATTACGAGGAATCACCACTTGCTGTTTTTCATCGAAGATAAATAAAGGAATCAAATATTTATCGTAGAGTTTTTTCACAATTGATTCTAGTGCTGCTCGATTCATCAAAAACCTCATTTCTGTTTTTTTAGTATGAATTCTCTTTTTTTAGTATACCTTATTTTAGAAGATTCCTATAATAGAATTACGACTAAAAACGCTTGCAACTACCTGAGAGGGATAGTCGATCAAAACGTGACTATCTGTCTGAGAAGAAAAAGGAGGACAATGATGAAACAACGACAGCATTCTCAAAAATTGATACTAGGAGGAGAAGTCCATAACTCCACTGCTTCCTCTATCGCTTACATGGAGGAAAAAGTATGGGACAAGATTGACAAAGTTGCGATCAATACCCTTTTGATACCTATTTATTGGGAGCTGATCGAACCACAGCCTAATCAGTTTGATTTTTCATTAATTGATTCCCATTTGGAAAATGCCGCTGAGAAGAAAATCGATGTGATTTTTTTGTGGTTTGGCCTTTGGAAGAATGGCTTATCCACGTATGTTCCTGAATGGATCAAAACGGATCCCAAATATTTTCGCATAGAGGATAGCGACGGAAACAAGATGAATAGTTATAGTCCGCTATGTCAAGATGTGATAGCACAGGCTCATTCAGCCTTTGCCGCCATCTGCGACTACTTGGGAAGCCATCCTTTGCGGGCCTTTATCAGAATGGTGCAGATTGAAAACGAGATTGGTAGTCTTGGCACTAGTCGTGATCATTCGTCAGCAGCAGAAAAAGTCTATCAGATGGCGTTGCCGCAAGAAATCAGAAACCTCTATCCTGGAGCTAAACAATGGTCAGAAGTACCCTTTGGGGATGAAGTGTTTATGGCATATCATTATGCCGCAGCAATCCAAGACTATGCAAAGATTGCAAGAAAACGTTTAGCGTTGCCGTTATTTACGAATGTATGGCTCAAAAAGCCAGACAGGCGGCCGGGAGAATATCCTAGTGGTGGCGCTGTATCCACCACTTGGCAAGTTTGGAAAGTTATTGCCTCTCAGTTGGATTTTATTGCCCCAGATATTTACGAAGAAGAAATCAAACCGATCATCGCGGAATACGGGAATGATCAGCCGTTGTTAATTCCGGAAACCCGAATTGACAAAAGATATATTTCGAATCTATTTTATGCTTTTGGTCAAGGAGCAATCGGCTATTCACCTTTTGGTATCGAAGATCTTCTAACGGATGATACTAGTCAGGATTACCGCTTTTTATCCCAGTTAGGATTAGCGAAAGACGCCTTTGATTCTTCCGATACACTGCCTCATTTAAACCAAGGGTATCGAATCATCGCCGCCCTTGAGCCACTGTTGCAAGATCAGGAAGCTCAAATCTTCTCATTTAAAAAAGAAGGGGCTCAGAACCAAATTGTGTATGAAAATGGTCAGGATCGCTGGGCAGTCAAATTATTTTCTCGAGACAAAATGATCAATTCCGCAGGTCTGATCATTAAACACAAAGAATATTACTATCTCACCGGTGCTAATTTCGCATTGGATCTGCAAGCGCAGCAGGGTTCTAATCCTTTAGGTATCCTTTCTTTAGAAGAGGGGGGGCTACAAGATGGGCAATGGCGGACAAATCGTCGCCTGAATGGGGATGAAGCCTATTTCCCATTTATCGGTGAAGATTTTAAAATTTTGCGCATGCGATTGTATTCTTATTAACGGATAGCAGTGAGATCTGCTTCTAACTACTTTTAATGCAGAGGCGTTTCGAGATAATCTTACTTATGATAGAATGGGGAGCGGATATACCTCGGATCAGGTTCATTTGCTGCGAGCCGTATTTGTGCAGTTGAACGTTGATTTGATCTCTGAAAGGAATAAAAATATGCAAACCATGAATAAGATTCCAATCAATACACTTCCCACCAGTACTTCTGCCTATATTCACATCCCATTCTGTGAACATATTTGTTATTACTGTGACTTTAATAAAGTTTTTTTAGAAGGGCAACCGGTTGATGAATACATCGAGTGTTTGCTGAAAGAAATCGCTCTAACGGTGAGCAAACAACCAATCACTACTTGTGAGACGATTTATATTGGCGGCGGAACGCCGACTTCCCTTTCGGCTGCGCAGCTAGACCTTCTGATTACAGGCATACATGAATTACTGCCCACGCAAACGACCAAAGAATTTACGGTAGAGGCCAATCCTGGGGATTTAACGGAAGATAAATTGCTAGTTTTGAAAAATCTGGGCATTGATCGGTTGTCGATGGGGGTGCAGACTTTTGATAACCGCTTGTTAAAGAAAATCGGCCGCAAGCACACGGCAGAGGATGTCTATCAAACGATTCGGTTGTTAGATAAACATGATTTTCAAAATATTACGATCGATCTGATTTATGCTTTACCTGGACAAACGATGGAAAGTTTTCGAGATACGCTAACACGAGCGATTGATTTGGGTTTGCCTCACTATGCTATGTATTCACTGATTTTAGAGAACAAAACGATGTTCATGAATTGGGTTAGGCAAGGGAAAATGGAGTTGCCTTCTCAGGAATCTGAGACACAAATGTTTGAAGAAGCCATCACTGCAATGGCTAAAGCTGGCTTATCGCAATATGAGATCAGTAATTTTTCCCGGCCAGGATATGAGTCTAAGCACAATCTTGTTTATTGGAATAATGAACATTATTACGGATTTGGCGCAGGAGCGAGTGGTTATATCGGACAGACGAGATACAAAAACTTTGGACCGATCCAGCACTATCTGCGTCCATTGAGGGAAGATCAACTGCCGATCCATGAAACAGAATCGTTAACGACCAGCAATCAAATGGAAGAAGAAATGTTTCTTGGATTACGGAAGAAACAAGGTGTATCGAAAACAGCCTTTTCAAATAAATTTGCCTGTTCTTTTGATTCGATCTATGGCAATGTCGTTGAAGAACTTTCTAAAAATGGCTGGTTAGTCTCAGAAGGAGACCGCGTTTATTTAACAAAGTCTGGGATGTTTATCGGCAATGATGTATTTGAAAAATTTTTATTAAGTTAAGAATAACCAAGAAGATCGAGCTGTTTTCGATCTTCTTTTTTTGGAGCTAATTGACAATGAAGTGGATTAGCACTCTCTCTATAAGAGTGCTAAAAATCTGTGTCAAATTCTTGACATTCGTAGGAAATATGGTATATTAATAATCGTGTTAGCACTTAATGTGAAAGAGTGCTAACGGAGGAGTGGATAAGATGTTGACACAACGACAACAAACTATTTTACACCTCATCATCCAAAATTATACGGATACTGGTCAGCCTACGGGCTCCAAACGATTGATGGAGGATGGGGTTGAAGCAAGTTCGGCTACCATCCGCAATGAGATGAAGGCCTTAGAAGAAGCGGGTCTCTTATTGAAGACACATTCCTCTTCTGGACGTGTTCCTTCAATGGCCGGCTACCGCTATTACGTTGATCACTTATTAAGACCATCAAAAGTCAATCAAAATGAGATCAAAGCAATTCGCCATTCCTTGGGGAAAGAATTTCATGAAATCAATGAAATCATTCAGCAATCTGCTACGATCCTATCCAATCTTACGAGCTATACCGCATTATCGTTAGGACCGGATGTCAAAGAACGGAAATTGACTGGCTTTCGGATCGTACCTTTGAATGCACGACAAATTATTGCTATCATTGTTACGGATAAAGGCAATGTTGAAAATCAGATTTTTTCATTACCTTCATCGATGGATAGCAGCGACTTAGAAAAGATGGTTCGGATTATCAATGAAAAATTAGTGGGTGAACCGCTCATGACGGTCTATCATCGATTGCGAACAGAGATTCCGATGATTTTGCACAAGTATTTTCAAACAACAGAAGGAATCATTGATTTATTCGATGATATGTTGAGTCATCTCTTTGAAGAGAAAATTTACGTCGGCGGACGGATGAATCTATTAGATTTTGAACCAAGTCAAGATGTTCGTCAGTTTAAGTCGATGTACTCTTTCATGAAAAATGCAGAAGAACTCACACAATTATTGGCACCGAGAGACTCCACGATTCAGATCCGCATTGGTCAGGAACTAGGGAATGAATTACTCCAAAATATGAGTTTGATTCAAGCAAGCTATGACATTGAAGGTCATGGCCAAGGGACGATTGCTTTATTAGGTCCTTCTAGTATGCCTTATTCGCGAATGTTTGGACTGATGGATGCCTTTCGTCGAGAATTAGCAATGACATTGGCTGATTACTATCGCACACTAGATGCAAACAGTGAATGATCAAATAAGTGAATTATAGAAGGGATGGTAGCAAGTGTCAGAAAAAGAAGAACAGGTAGAAAAAGATCTTGAGACAACTGAAGAGCCTCTGACAGAACCGTCAGAAGAAGAAATCGATGCAGCTGGTCTATCAGAAGCAGAAGTAGAAAAAAGCGAGATCGACAGTTTAAAAGAAAAAAACAATGAACTAGAAGACCAATTTCTGCGCGCACGGGCCGAAATCGCTAATATTACAGCAAGAAACCGTAATGAACGTGAATTGTTGCAAAAATACCGTTCGCAAGATTTGGGCAAAAAATTATTGCCAGCGATCGATAATTTGGAACGCGCTATGGCAGCAAATGTGGAAGAAGACCAAGCGGCTAACTTGAAAAAAGGTGTCGAAATGGTGTTGGAAAGTTTGCGTCAAGCGTTGAAAGAAGAAGGAATCGAAGAAATTCCTGCTGAAGGAGAAACTTTCGATCCCAATCTTCATCAAGCGGTACAGACCGTACCTGCGACAGAAGATGTGCCTGCGGATACGATCGTCACAGTATTGCAAAAGGGCTATAAGCTGCATGATCGTGTCTTGCGTGCAAGTATGGTTATCGTAGCACAATAAATAAAAAGAACGATGAATGAAAAGGAGCGTATTACTTATGAGTAAAATTATCGGTATTGACTTAGGTACAACTAATTCAGCTGTTGCTGTCCTAGAAGGCGGCGAAGCAAAAATCATCACCAATCCAGAAGGAAATCGTACAACACCATCTGTTGTTTCATTTAAAAACGGCGAGATCCAAGTAGGGGAAGTTGCTAAACGTCAAGCAGTTACGAACCCTAACACGATTTCATCAATCAAACGTCATATGGGTGAAGCTGGCTATAAAGTAGAAGTTGAAGGGAAATCATACACTCCTCAAGAAATCTCTGCAATGGTCCTACAATATATCAAAGGATTTGCTGAAGATTATCTAGGAGAAAAAGTAGACAAAGCAGTTATCACTGTTCCTGCTTACTTCAATGATGCACAACGTCAAGCAACAAAAGATGCTGGTAAAATTGCCGGATTAGAAGTAGAACGAATCGTCAACGAACCAACAGCAGCAGCTTTAGCTTATGGATTAGACAAAACAGACAAAGACGAAAAAATCCTAGTCTTCGACCTTGGTGGGGGTACATTTGACGTATCGATCCTTGAATTAGGGGATGGCGTATTCGATGTGTTGTCTACTGCTGGGGACAACAATCTAGGTGGAGATGACTTTGATAACAAGATTATCGATCACATGGTTGCAGAATTCAAAAAAGAAAATGGCATTGATTTAGGTAAAGACAAAATGGCATTGCAACGTCTGAAAGATGCTGCTGAAAAAGCGAAAAAAGACCTTTCAGGTGTGACAAGTACACAAATCAGCTTGCCATTTATTACAGCTGGCGATGCTGGTCCATTGCACTTAGAAATGACATTGACACGGGCAAAATTTGATGAATTAACCGCTGATTTAGTCGAACGGACAAAAGTTCCTGTACGTCAAGCGCTAAAAGATGCTGGTCTTTCACAATCTGAAATCGATGAAGTGATCTTAGTCGGTGGATCAACTCGGATTCCTGCAGTCGTCGAAGCAGTTCGCAAAGAAACCAATAAAGAACCAAACAAATCAGTGAACCCAGATGAAGTAGTAGCAATGGGTGCTGCGATTCAAGGTGGCGTGATCACTGGTGATGTGAAAGATGTCGTTTTACTTGATGTCACACCATTATCATTGGGTATCGAAACAATGGGCGGCGTCTTTACGAAGTTGATCGATCGCAATACGACGATCCCAACAAGCAAATCACAAGTCTTCTCAACAGCTGCAGACAATCAACCTGCTGTAGACATCCATGTCCTACAAGGCGAACGTCCAATGGCTGCTGACAACAAGACATTAGGAAGATTCCAATTAACGGAAATTCCACCAGCACCTCGAGGAATTCCACAAATCGAAGTAACATTTGATATTGATAAAAATGGTATCGTAAATGTATCTGCAAAAGATTTAGGAACTCAAAAAGAACAAAAAATCACGATCAAATCTTCTTCAGGTCTAACCGATGAAGAAATTGAACGGATGGTTAAAGATGCGGAAGCAAATGCGGAAGCAGACAAACAACGTAAAGAAGAAGTTGATTTGCGTAATGATGTCGACGCATTACTATTCACTGTTGACAAAACATTGAAAGAGCTTGAAGGCAAGGTAGATGCCGATGAAGTGAAGAAAGCGGAAGAAGCTCGTGATGAGTTAAAAGCTGCTGTCGATGCAAACAATATCGAAGAAATGAAAACAAAACGCGATGCATTGAATGAAATCGTACAAAACTTGACAGTGAAGTTGTATGAGCAAGCTGCACAACAACAAGCACAAGAAAATCCAGAAGCTGCACAAGGCGGCGCAGACGATGTGGTAGACGCCGATTTTGAAGAAGTAGACGGCGACGATAAATAATCGCTGTTTGTGAAACAGCCAAAGTCACCACTTTGGCTTTTTCTTATGAATTTCTGAAACGTATTTTTCTGAAGCAAATTATATGCTAAAATACGAGGGACGCAAGAAAATAGTGGAGGGAAGCCAATGGCAGACAAAAGAGATTATTATGAGGTCTTAGGTCTACAAAAAGGGGCTTCGGATGACGAAATAAAAAAAGCATATCGGAAGCTTTCCAAAAAGTATCATCCAGACATCAATAAAGAACCTGATGCAGAAGCAAAATTCAAAGAAATTTCTGAAGCATATGAAATACTGAGCGATCCTCAAAAACGAGCTGCTTACGATCAATATGGTCACGCGGGAACTGATCCGAACTACGGTGGTGGTTATGGCGGCGGCTTTGGCGGCTTTAACGGCGGGGGATTCTCCGGTGGCGGCTTTGGTGGATTTGAAGACATCTTTGAATCATTCTTTGGCGGCGGTGGCAGAACGGCAAATCCAAATGCTCCGCGACAAGGAGCTGATTTGCAATATGCTGTGGATCTTTCTTTCGAAGAAGCGATTTTTGGTGTGGAAAAAAATATTCAGTATAACCGCGAAGAAACCTGTCATACTTGTGGCGGTAATGGCGCAAAACCAGGAACACAACCTGAAACCTGTCATAAATGTCATGGCTCAGGTACGATCAATGTGGAACGTCAAACACCTCTTGGTCGTGTCATGAGCCGTCAAACCTGTGATGTATGTCACGGTACAGGGAAAGAAATCAAAGAACCTTGTATGACTTGTCATGGCACAGGACACGAAAAGAAAAAACATAGCGTCAAAGTCAATGTACCCGCTGGCGTGGAAGATGGTCAACAAATGCGCCTATCCGGTCAAGGAGAAGCTGGCAGCAATGGCGGACCTTATGGAGACCTGTATGTCGTTTTCCGTGTTGAGGAAAGTGATATCTTCGATCGTGATGGATCCGAAATTTATTACGAATTACCATTGAACTTTGTTCAAGCAGCTTTAGGTGACGAGGTCAATGTTCCGACTGTTCACGGAAATGTCAAATTGAAGATTCCTGCTGGTACCCAGACGGGCACGAATTTCCGTCTAAGAGGCAAAGGTGCACCAAAATTACGTGGCAATGGCAATGGTGACCAACAAGTCAAAGTTAAGTTGATCACACCAAAGAATTTGAATGAAGAACAAAAAGAAGCGTTACGGGCTTATGCAAAAGCAAGCGGCCATGTAACCAATGAGCAACAACCTGAAGGATTTTTTGATAAAATGAAAGATGCCTTTGGTGGTAAGAAAAAATAAAAAGCGGAGCCTGAAGAAAACCACTTTTTCAGGCTGCGCTTTTACTAGTGTTTGTGAAAATTTTAACAATGTCGGGAATTGGTATAAAAAACTGAAAGTAGGAGAGTTCATGGAAAAAATATTTGTTAGTCCGCAGCGCTACATTCAAGGAGAAAACGTATTAAAAAAAGGCTTGCACTATATTAGCTCATTAGGAGATAAATTATTACTAATAACCGATCCATTTGTTTGGAGGATTGCTGGCGAAGAACTGGCAAGCGATTTAGCCCATCTAGGAATCGAAGTAACCTTAGCAAATTTCAGCGGTGAATCCTCCAATGCAGAAATCAGACGTATTGCAAAAGAAGCAGAAAGAGCAGAAGCGGCAGCAGTTGTTGCTCTTGGTGGCGGAAAGGTGATCGATACCGGTAAAGCAGTGGCCCATCATTTGAAGCGAGCGGTTGCTGTCGTACCAACAGTTGCCTCAACAGATGCCCCTACCTCCTCCATCTCGGTTCTTTATTCGAAAGAAGGGAAATTTGAACAGTATAGTTATTATCCGAAGAATCCAGAACTGGTCTTGGTTGATACAACTCTGTTAGCCAAGGCCCCTGCAAAATTATTAACTTTCGGCATCGCCGATGGATTGGCGACGTATGTTGAAGCCAGAGCAGTAGCTAAAAGCGGCGCTCAGAATCTTGTAGGAGGACGGCCGACTTTAGCAGCTATGGCAATTGCTGAGAAATGTGAAGCAGTGCTGTTTGCCAATGGGGTCGCTGCCTATAAGGCCAATCAGCAGCAACAGGTAACAGCCGCTTTCGATCAAGTAGTGGAGGCGAATACACTTTTGAGCGGACTAGGATTTGAAAGTGGAGGACTAGCAGCAGCTCATGCGATCCATAATGGGTTGACAGCCGCTACTGGGAAGTTCCACCAACTTTCTCACGGAGAAAAAATTGCCTATACGACGTTGATGCAATTGCTGTTGGAACAAGATACAAACGAGTTGGAACGTTATATTGTTTTATATCAAGCTCTGGGGTTACCAACAACGTTAGCAGAAATGCAGATGGACTCACTTAACGATCAGGAATTACTAGCAATCGGTATTCAAGCCACTCTCCCTAATGAAACGATCCATCGAATGCCCTTTAAGATCACAGCAGAAGAGGTAGCAAATGCATTTCAGGCTGTCGATGCATATGTCACCAAAAATTTTTCACAAAGAAAAAAAGATTGACTTCTATTTTTTCCCATGCTATTTTGTTTACAAGCTTAAAAAGGAGGGGACGTAGACATGACAAACAACAACTTTGCATTGGTATGTTGTTGTATGGTGCTAAAAAGCAGCATACTGATTTGTCATGCCTATTAATCGTTCCCTCATCTGGATAAATCACTCTAAGAGTCTCTTTCGTTGGGAAAGAGTCCTAGAGTCATTCTCTAAGAGGTACTGATTGAATAGTCAGTGCCTCTTTTTGTTTGCTTTGATTTACCTTGCAAAGATCTGTAAACAAAGACAGATCATGCCTTTTTAAGCAGGTGATCACCTAGGAATGACCAATTGTAAAACGCAGTGCCTCTGATTTGCTGCAGCACTTTAGCGGACTGACAACAAAAATTTCATTGAAAAGAAGGTTGCCCATGATCGTATCAGATATTAAAGAATTAATTGGTAAGACACCGATTTTTCAGTTTTTAGCCACTGACTACGGCGGAGAAAGCCAAAGCCGGATCTATGCGAAATTAGAATACTTAAACCCTGGAGGTAGTATCAAAGACCGATTAGGCAGTTATTTGATCTCAGAAGCAGTTGCTGCTGGAAGAATAACGAAAGACACAACCGTGATTGAACCCACCGCTGGCAATACTGGGATTGGCTTAGCTTTAGCCGGTTTGGCATATGGATTAGACATGCTTTTTGTGATTCCAGAGACATTCAGTCAAGAAAAGCAACAACTAATCAAAGCCTTAGGAGCACGAATCATTCACTCGCCTAGTCAAGAAGGCATGCAAGGGGCAATCAGGAAAGCCAAATTTCTTGCTGATCAATTGCCAAACTCTTTTTTGCCGCTACAGTTTGAAAATGAACAAAATCCGGCTGCCTATTATCGAACACTAGGTCCGGAAATCGTTCAAGAAATTCCTGAGAGAATTGACAGTTTTGTAGCAGGAGTGGGGAGTGGCGGGACTTTCGCCGGGACAGGTGCGTATTTAAAGTCGATAGATTCTACTATACGTTTGATTGCTGTGGAACCAGAGGGATCGATCTTGAATGGCGGGCCTGCTCATGAACATGCGATCGAGGGGATAGGCGTTGAAGAGAGGCCGATCTTTTTTAAGAGTCTTATGCCAGACAGCATTGAGACTATCAGTGATCCAGAGGGATTTTATTATACCCGGTTGCTGGCAGCCCGTCATGGTCTATTGGTAGGCAGTTCCAGCGGTGCAGCATTTGCAGCCGCTATCCGAGAAAGCAAGCGACTGCCAAAGGGAAGCACGATCGTCACTATCTTTCCTGACAGTGGAGATCGCTACTTGTCAAAAAATATTTATGGTCAACTAGAGGAGGCATAAACATGGAATTTCGCACAAAATTGATTCATGCTGGGATCAGTCAAGATCAAGAAACGGGGGCTGTCAGTGTACCTATCTATCAAACGTCTACCTACAAGCAAGTAGCTGTGGGACAGCCAAAACAATATGAGTACTCTCGTTCGGGCAATCCTACACGGTTTGCATTAGAAGAACTGATTGCTGAACTGGAAGAAGGCATACGTGGGTTTGCTTTTGCTTCAGGTTTAGCAGCAACCCATACTATTTTTTCTTTATTTCAGTCCGGAGACCATATTTTGTTGGGAGATGATGTCTATGGAGGCACCTTTCGACTGCTTCAGAAAATCTTCAAAAAGAATGGATTGACGTATACATTGGTCAAGACTGATGATCCCCAAGCGATTCAGCGGATTGCCGCAGCGATTCGGCCAGAAACAAGAGGAATCTTTCTGGAGACGCCTACTAATCCTTTGTTGAAAATCACAGATATTCAACAAGTTGCCACGATTGCTAAGAAAAAGGATCTCTTGACCATCGTTGATAACACATTTGCGACACCTTATTTTCAGCGTCCACTGGCATTAGGTGCCGATATTGTCATTCATAGTGCAACGAAATATCTGGGGGGCCATAGTGATGTCGTTGCTGGGTTAGTCGTAACCAATCAAGCGGAACTAGCTGAGCAAATTGGTTTTCTGCAAAATGCTATAGGTGGTGTGTTAGGGCCTCATGACAGCTGGCTAGTTCAGCGGAGCATCAAAACATTGGCTTTGAGGATGGAAGCCCATCAAGCCAATGCACTAAAAATCGCCACATTGCTTCAAGAACATGCAGCTGTAGCTAGAGTTTATTATCCGGGGTTATCAAGCCATAAAGGACATGAGATCGCCAAAAAACAAATGTCTGGTTTTAGCGGGATGATTTCATTTGAATTAAAAGCCGAAAACCGAGTAGCTGCGTTTGTTGAATCGCTAACTATTTTTACACTAGCTGAAAGCTTAGGTGGCGTTGAAAGTTTAGTTGAAGTTCCTGCGGTCATGACGCATGCTTCAATTCCACCTTCAATCAGAGAAAAAGCGGGAATCAAAGATGGCTTGATCCGTTTGTCTATTGGCATTGAAGACGCTGCCGATTTATGGACGGACTTAAAGCAAGGATTAGAAAGGGTGCTGGAAGATGGGGCGTGAATTCATTCCGATTTTTTCTGAGTGGGCCAAGCAATATGACGAGACCGTCAAAGGGAAGGATGAAGAATATCGGGAGGTTTTTCTTCATTATCCAGAATTGTTAGCAAATATTGCTGAAAAAGCAGGAGATTCTGTGATAGAATTTGGTAGTGGTACGGGAAATTTGACGTTGGAGTTGATTCGAAGAAAGAAAACAGTGTTCGCGATCGAGCCATCGGCTGCGATGCGTCAAGTAGCTGAGGCAAGGCCGGAGTTGTCACAGGTAACTTTTATTGATGGAGATATGGAACAATTTCCACAGATCAATTTTCCAATCGATACGATCGTTTCTAGTTATGTCTTTCATCACTTGAATGAAACAGAGAAACAGCGAGTGATTAAAAGATATAAAGCGCTGCTTTCTGAAGGCGGAAAAGTCATTATAGGGGATACGATGTTTTTATCCCCTGAGCATAAAGAAAGCATCCTAAGACAGGCAATCAAAGCCAATCACTTACGATTAGCAGCGGATCTGCAACGAGAATACTACCCATTGATACCAGATATTGAAACCTATTTTCGAGCCAATGGTTTTACCAGTCGCTTTAAACAAATCAATGCTTTTGTTTGGCTCGTCGAAGCGAGAGGAGAAAAAGAATGAAAATGAACGTGGAAAGCTTTAATCTAGATCATACGAAAGTCAAGGCACCTTATGTACGGGTCGCTGACAAAAAACAAGGAACAAAAGATACGATTATCAAATATGATGTTCGATTGAAACAACCGAATCAAGCACATATGGAGATGGCTAGCCTCCACTCATTAGAGCACTTGACCGCAGAATTGATTCGTAATCATGCCGATTACATTGTTGACTGGTCTCCGATGGGCTGTCAAACAGGATTTTATCTAACGGTTTTAAATCATGAAGATTATGATGAAATTTTAAATGTGTTAGAAAAAACGATGGAAGATGTGTTGAAAGCGACAGAAGTTCCAGCTAGTAACGAAGTCCAATGCGGCTGGGCAGCCAACCATACCTTAGAAGGCGCCCAACAATTGGCAAGGGAGTTTTTAGCCGAACGGGAGAACTGGTCAACCGTCTTTGCTTAAATCCATTCTAAAAAGCTGTAAGCCACACGAAACATTTCAGCGTGGTTTACAGCTTTTTTTGTTTTGTTACGTAGAAAGAACCTTCTGAATACGTTAGTACCAGTGATATACTATTCTTACTATAATATTTTTTTGCAACTTTTTTGTTGTTCACTCGTCTATATAAGTAAGGAGGGGTAGTGTTGGAGGAGATTTATCAGATCTATTACGAGAAAATTCAGCACTACTTTCAAAAAAGAGTGGGGGATGAGTATCAAGCAGAGGATTTAACGCAAGATGTATTTGTTAAAGTTTTTTTGGCTTTGCCAAAGACAAAGCCAGATGACTTTGAGAGGTGGCTCTTTACGATTGCTAAGTTTACACTATATGATTTTTACCGTCGTAAGCGGTATCTTTTGGTAGCGGAAGAAGTCGATACTTTGATGCAGGAGATTCCTATCGAAGACCAAGATAGTCTTGAAAAAGAAGAAGCGCTCCGTCATGTGAATCAATTGCCTAACAAATTAAGGCATCCTTTGATATTGGCGATTCGCGGCTATAGCTATCAAGAAATAGCAGAAATATTAAATCTAACGTTAAGTACAGTGAAATCTCGTGTTTTTCAAGCGAGAAAACAAGTGAAAAGCAGGTGGTCACATGGATAAAAAACAGTACCAGCGATTACAAAAGTCAGTGGATCGTACAAAGAAAAGCATGGTACTCCAAATGATCTATAGCGTGTTGTTTTGGGGGATGGTAGTGCTTGTTTTATGCTACTTTTTACCATTAGCCTATTATCGTGCAACCGGAAATGACCGCGAGGATTATCAATCGATTCCTTCGACGATGAATGCTCCATATTCGGAAGATGCGCTTAAGAATGATACGTTAGAGAAGTACCGCTACTATTGGTATGAGATGGGACAGCGAAACCTCCATTACGATCCTATCAATCGGCAATCTCTGCTTGCATTTTTGGGGAAAGAGGACGTTTATCCGGTCATTTCTCGTTTAGGAAATCAGAAGACGGTCGCGTACACAGTCGAAAATCGCTATATTTTTGATCAGGCAGTTCAGACAATTGTTTCCAGCGATACGCTGACCGCATTTGCTCCCTCTGCAACACTATATGAGCCAGGCAATGCGGTTTCGACCTATGACTCCTTTCTCGCCTATTTACGTTCACTCGGCGAGTACAAGCAGGCTGAAATTTCTATTACTTTAAAAAATCCTCAAATTCCTAGTGAGCTAAGGGAAAAACTGGCTGATTTGTCTGTTCAACATTATAGTATTGATTATCATTCAGGCAATATTTTTGGTTATTCAGATGAAATGGTTCGTCAGACAACAGGAAATGATTATGATCGGCAAGTAACAGAAAGCGTCACGCAAGGACTGGTTTTTTTGGAAAAATATTATCCGAGTTTTGGGGATCTAGGCTGGGATAGTCCTGACAATCTCCATTTTACCAATGATCTTACCAATCAAATCAATTTCTATGATTTCGGCGACATTCTAAATTATGTCAAAGATAATGGTGTGAAAGTAAGTGCCGTTCATGTATCGGCCTCTTGCACTGAATTAGCTCGATGGTTAGCGGAGAATCGGTCGCTTGTCATGAGAGTCCAGCTGCAGCAGCTCTCAGATATCATGGTCCAAGATGTAATCACGGAAGGAGAATGAGTATTGTTGAAAAAAATTCCATTTAGCAAACTATTCCGTTGGTTTGCAAAAGGGTATTCATTGGTGTTTTTGTCTTGTTATGTTTTCAGTCGTTTCATTCTTTTTCGTTTCAGTTCTTTTAGGTTAAGCACAGGGAGTGATCAACTAACAACCAGAACCTATTCAAGTAATTTGATTGGCTTATTGTTTGAACCGACTATTTTATTGCTGATCATTGGCGGTTTGCTGTATCTTGCTTGGAAAGAAAAACACTGGATCAGAGAATTGATGTATCCAGTTGTTGTTTTGTTATTAATAGTCATTGGAACAATTCTTTATTGATCAAAGGAGGGTATGGGATGAGTTTTTTTAAGGAAATAAAGGAGCAGCGGCAGCAAAAGAAAGAAGCGAAGAAACAAGAATTGCGTAAAAAGAACGCTGAATTAAGGAAACAAGGAAAAGATCCGCTGAAAGGCTGGGGGCAAATGATGGATACTGGTGCTGGGGGATTCAACAAAGCCAATCCAATCGATACAAAAGTTTATTTTGGTGAAAAGCAGAAACGAATCGCTTTAGAAGCACAGCACAAAAAGCAGCAACGAGAAACTAAAATGTCAGATGAATAACAAAATCCGCAGAAAACGACCAAGTTTTCTGCGGATTTTGTTTAGATATTCAAGACTTTGTCTAAAAAGTCTTTGGTCCGTTCGTTTTTCGGACTAGTGAAAATTTGTTCTGGTGTGCCGTCTTCTAGGAAATTTCCGCCATCGATAAACATGACGCGATTGGCTACTTCTTTAGCAAAACCCATCTCATGGGTAACGATAACCATCGTCATGCCTTGTTTTGCCAATTTTTTCATAACATTCAAAACATCACCGACCATTTCAGGGTCCAACGCAGATGTAGGTTCATCAAACAGCATAACATCAGGATTCATAGCTAATGCACGGGCGATGGCTACCCGTTGTTTTTGACCACCAGATAGATTGTCTGGATACATGTCTTTTTTGTCAGCCAAACCCACTGTGTCCAGCAATTGAATGGCTTTTGATTCAGCTTCATTACGAGACATCTTTTTTAAATCCATCGGTGCTAAGATAATATTCTCTAGTACAGAGAGATGAGGAAACAGATTGAAATGTTGAAAAACCATGCCTATGTGTTGACGGACGGCATTGATATTGGTGTTTTTATCCATTAGATGAGCACCATCGATAATGATATCACCACTAGTAGGTTCTTCTAAACGGTTCAAGCAACGCAGGAAAGTAGATTTTCCTGAGCCAGAAGGACCGATAACACAAACGACTTCGCCTTCTTGGATCGAGACATTGATATCATTTAAAACAGTGTTATCCCCATATTTTTTTACAAGATTTTCGACTAAGATTTTTTCCTTCATTTATTTCACCTTCTTTTCTAAAACTTTAGCAAGTTTTGTTAAGGCTGTGATAACAATTAGATACATGACAGCAACGATTAGATAAACATAGGTACTTTGTGTGGTTCTTGCGACAATGATCTTACCAGTTTGCAGCAGCTCCACAACACCAATAACCGAAATGATTGTCGTATCTTTCAGCGAGATAACGAATTGATTGACGAAAGATGGGATCATGATCTTGATGGCTTGCGGCAAAATGATTTTTTGCATGGTTCGGGTATAGGTCAATCCCAAACTGCGGGAAGCTTCCATTTGGCCTACAGGAACAGCTTTGATCCCTCCGCGAACGATCTCTGCGATATACGCACTAGCGTTCAGTGTCAAAGTGATGACTCCTGCAGCAAAGTCGGGGATTGTAATCCCAATTGCATCCGAAAGGCCAAAGAAAATGAAGAAAGCTAACACCATCATTGGTATCCCGCGAATAATATCGACATAGATACCGGCGAAGATACGCAAAGCTCGGATTGGGGACACGCTGAAGAGTCCCAAGATGATCCCAATGATCAACGCTAAAGCAAAGGAGATCAATGCAAGCAGCAGGGTATTCCATAAACCTTTTAGCAAAACTTTGTAATTGTTTTTGATTAAACCAGCGACTGTTGATTCATCGGCTTTCTTTTCTGTAGCCGAACCGTCTTTGATATAACGGCCGACGATTTCATCGTATTCGCCAGTTCGTTTCATTTCTTTTAACGCTTCATTGAACATTTGGATCAATTCAGGATTTTGGCCTTTTTTGACGGCAAACCCATATTGTCCGCCCACTTCTTTCTCAATCGGCGTACTTAGTTTTTGTCCTTGACTGATGGCGTAGCCAATGACTGGGTAATCATCCATCATGGCGTCGATCTGACCGCCACTGACTGCAGCATAAAGTTGATCAGCTGCGTCATAATACTTAATGGTATAGCCGTATTTGTCTTCATTTTCAATCAAGAAGTCTGCACTCTCGGTACCAACTTTAGCACCAACTGTTTTTCCTTCTAAATCTTCATAAGACTTGATACTATCGTTTCCTTCTTTGACCGCAATTTGAATACCACTTTCAAAGTAGGAGTCTGAGAAGTCATACGCTTTTTTGCGTTCATCATTGATACTCATCCCAGCAATCATACCATCCGCTTGATTCCCATCTAACGCTTGTAGCGCTCCTGAGAAACCAATGAAATTAAACTCAATGTTGAATCCTTGTATTTCCGCCGCTCTAGTTAAGAGATCAACATCGATTCCGACATATTCATTGTCTTCATTTTGAAACTCGAAAGGTGCGAATGCAGAGTCACTTGAGATTCGATAGACGTCTTTTTTCGGTTCAACTTTAACCATTTCACTTGCTTCATCAGAAGTGCTTTCTGATGAAGCAATATAAGTAGCAATGATTTCGTCGTATTTACCACTGGATTTCAACTCTTTTAGACCAGCGTTGAATTTAGCCAGTAATTCAGAATTTTGGCCTTTTTTGACTGCGAACCCGTAAGATGCCCCTTTTTCAGGCTCACCCACAAGTTTCATAGCTTCACCATTACTAATCGCATAACCTAAGACTGGATAGTCATCAAAGATGGCCACAACTGTTCCATTGCGAACGGCACCATAAAGCCCGCTAGCATCATCATAGTTTTTGATAGAGTAGCCATATTTTTTTTGATTGGTTTCTAGAAAACGAGCACTCTCGGTACCAACTTTAGCGCCAACTGTTTTATCTTTCAAATCAGCGTAAGTTTTGATATCTTGGTTGTCTTTTGCGACAGCCATCTGAATCCCACTGTCGAAGTAAGGATCTGAAAAATCAAAGGTTTCTTTCCGTTCGTCTGTAATACTCATCCCAGCGATCATCCCATCAAGTTGATTGGATTGGACGCCCTGTAACGAGGAATCAAAGCCTAATGGGCGCAAATCAACAGCAAAGCCTTGATCTTCAGCAATAGCATTTAACAGATCAATGTCGATCCCTACATACTCATTTTTTTCGTTTTGAAATTCGAAAGGAGCAAATGTCAGGTCTGTTCCGATTTTATACGTTGTTTCTGCTGCACTGACTGGCTTGTTCGCAAAAGCGAAAAAGCAGAAAATCACTGAAAACAGTGCACAAAACATATATTTTCTTTTCAAGAAAATTCCCCCTTTTGATTTTAACGTATTTTTAGATTATAGGTATTTTTGTAAAAACACACAAGTCTTTCGGTCAATATTTGCAAAAAACAGCGCTATTTCTGACATTGGGTGTTAGAAAAACTGACATCTTAAGCAAAGTTAAACTAGCAGAATAAAAAGTACAAAAGATGGCGAAAGTATGTTCGCTATGGTATACTATTCTATGGAAAAGCGTCAGCTTTCTTTTTGTTTCACGGACGCTTCGCAAATATAAATACAGGGGGAATGAAGATGATCGAAAGAACGACTTCCCATGAATTTGAATTAATCTCAAAATATCAGCCGGCAGGAGATCAGCCAGAAGCCATCCATCAATTGGTCGATGGCGTCGTTGGGGGCAAGAAGGCGCAGATTTTGTTGGGGGCAACTGGAACAGGGAAAACCTATACTGTTTCAAACTTGATCAAAGAGGTCAATAAGCCAACACTGATTATCGCACACAACAAAACATTGGCGGGTCAATTATACGGTGAGTTCAAGGAATTCTTTCCTAATAATGCAGTAGAATATTTTGTCAGCTATTATGACTATTATCAACCAGAAGCATATGTACCTTCCAGTGATACTTACATTGAGAAAGATTCAAGTATCAATGATGAGATCGACAAGCTGCGGCACTCGGCGACCAGTTCATTACTGGAACGCAACGATGTGATCGTGGTTGCTTCAGTCTCTTGTATTTTTGGTTTGGGTTCACCAATCGAATATGCAAAGCAAGTGGTTTCTTTACGAGTAGGAATGGAAAAACCGCGGGATCAACTACTGAAAGAAATGATCGACATACAATTTGAACGCAATGATATCGATTTCCAACGGGGACGCTTTCGTGTTCGAGGAGATGTGGTAGAAATTTTTCCGGCATCGCGGGACGAGCGGGCATTACGCATCGAGTTTTTTGGCGATGAGATCGATCGAATTCGAGAAGTGGATGCGTTGACTGGGGAGATTTTAGGGGAAACAGAACACGTTTCTATTTTCCCAGCTACTCACTTTGTGACCAACGAAGACCATATGGAACATGCTATCGCTTCGATACAAAAAGAACTCGAAGATCGATTAGCTGTTCTTCGAAGTGAGAACAAATTATTGGAAGCACAACGTTTAGAGCAACGCACCAATTATGATATCGAAATGTTGCGGGAAATGGGCTACACATCCGGGATCGAAAACTATTCACGACACATGGATGGGCGCAAAGAAGGCGAACCACCTTACACGTTGCTGGACTTCTTTCCTGATGATTTCCTGATCGTGATTGACGAGTCTCACGTAACGATGCCCCAGATTCGTGGGATGTACAACGGCGACCGTGCCCGCAAACAAATGCTGGTGGATTATGGCTTTCGTTTACCGTCTGCGTTAGATAACCGGCCGTTACGTTTAGAAGAATTTGAAGAACATGTGAATCAGATCGTTTATGTCTCAGCAACGCCGGGACCTTACGAGCATGAACAAACGGATACCGTTATCCAACAGATCATTCGTCCAACAGGGTTATTGGATCCAGTAGTAGAGGTTCGCCCGATCATGGGGCAAATTGATGATCTTGTAGGAGAAATCAATGAGCGGGTAGAAAAAGATCAACGGGTCTTTGTTACCACATTGACGAAAAAAATGGCAGAGGATCTGACCGATTATTTTAAAGAGTTAGGAATCAAAGTCAAATATCTTCACAGTGACGTCAAGACACTTGAGCGGACAGAGATCATTCGCGATTTGCGGCTTGGTGAATTTGATGTATTAGTCGGGATCAATCTGCTTCGAGAAGGGATCGACGTTCCTGAAGTTTCTCTCGTAGCGATCTTAGATGCGGATAAAGA
>NZ_JBDGBK010000045.1:0-24602 GCF_040910045.1 Enterococcus sp. RTP21361st1_A6_RTP21361_211029
GACAAATCAGTTGAAGAAATCCCATCTCCAGTCACAGGTACTGTAAAAAATATCCTTGTATCAGAAGGAACAGTTGCTAATGTTGGTGATGTATTAGTAGAAATCGATGCTCCAGGACACAACAGTGCACCAGCTGCTAGTTCTGCAGCGCCAACTGCAGCGCCAGAAAAAGTTGAAACTTCTGGCTCAGCAAGTGTCGTTGAAGCTGCTGATCCAAACAAACGTGTATTAGCAATGCCTTCTGTCCGTCAATTTGCTCGTGAAAAAGATGTCGACATCACACAAGTAACTGCAACTGGCAAAGGTGGCCGCGTGACAAAAGAAGACATTGAGAACTTCCTATCTGGTGGCGGAGCTTCAGCAACTGCAGAAGCAGCAGCTCCAGCAAAAGAAGAAGCACAAGCACCAGCAGCTGAAAGCAAACCAGCAGCACCAGCTAAAGCCTTCAAGTCTAACTTGGGTGATTTAGAAGAACGTGTAGCATTAACTCCAACACGTAAAGCAATTGCGAAAGCAATGGTCAACAGCAAACATACAGCACCTCATGTAACATTGCATGATGAAGTAGAAGTAACAAATCTTTGGGATAATCGTAAGAAATTTAAAGAAGTTGCTGCTGCCAATGGTACAAAACTTACTTTCTTGCCATATGTTGTAAAAGCATTGACTGCTACAGTCAAAAAATTCCCTATCTTGAATGCTTCAATCGATGATGCAAAACAAGAAATTGTGTACAAAAACTACTACAATATCGGTATTGCTACGGATACGGATCATGGGTTATATGTACCAAATGTCAAAGATGCAGACCGCAAAGGAATGTTTGCTATCGCTGATGAAATCAACGAAAAAGCTAAACTTGCTCATGACGGCAAACTTTCTGCAGATGACATGCGCAATGGAACGATCACTATCAGTAACATTGGTTCTGTAGGTGGTGGCTGGTTCACACCAGTAATCAACTACCCTGAAGTAGCTATCTTGGGTGTTGGTACAATCGCGCAACAACCAATCGTCAATGCTGAGGGCGAAATCGTTGTCGGCCGCGTAATGAAACTTTCATTGAGCTTTGACCACCGAATTGTTGATGGTGCAACAGCGCAACAAGCAATGAATAATATCAAACGTCTATTAGCTGATCCAGAGCTATTAATGATGGAAGGATGATTAACAAATGGTAGTTGGAGATTTTGCTGTTGAATTAGATACAGTTGTAATCGGTGCGGGACCTGGCGGCTATGTAGCTGCCATCCGCGCAGCGGAAATGGGACAAAAAGTTGCGATCATTGAAAGAGAATACATTGGCGGTGTTTGTTTAAACGTTGGTTGTATCCCTTCAAAAGCATTGATTGCAGCAGGACATCATTACCAAGAATCACTAGATTCGACAATGTTTGGTGTAACAAGCGAAAACGTATCTCTTGATTTTGCTAAAACACAAGAATGGAAAGACAACAAAGTTGTGAAAACATTGACTTCAGGTGTTGGCTTCCTATTGAAAAAACACAAAGTTGAAACAATTGAAGGGGAAGCTTTCTTTGTTGATGATCACACATTACGTGTGATTCATCCTGATTCAGCTCAAACTTATTCTTTCAATAATGCAATCATCGCGACAGGTTCTCGCCCAATTGAAATCCCTGGTTTCAAATTCGGTGGACGTGTGCTTGATTCTACTGGCGGATTGGCATTGAAAGAAGTGCCTAAAAAATTCGTTGTTATCGGTGGCGGTGTCATCGGCTCTGAACTTGGTGCTGCTTATGCAAACCTTGGAGCAGAAGTAACGATTCTTGAAGGTTCTCCTCAAATTTTGCCAACTTATGAAAAAGATATGGTTAAATTAGTTGAAGAAGACTTCGCTAAAAAAGGCGTAACGATCGTTACTAATGCAATGGCTAAAGAAGCTGTTGATAATGGCGATAGTGTAACGGTTAAATACGCTGTTGATGGCAAAGAAGAATCAGTGACAGCTGACTATGTGATGGTTACAGTTGGTCGACGTCCGAATACAGATGACATGGGCTTAGAGCAAGCCGGTGTTGAAGTTGGCGAACGTGGATTAATCACAGTTGACAAACAAGGCCGTACGAACGTATCAAACATCTTTGCAATCGGAGATATCGTACCTGGTGCAGCACTTGCTCATAAAGCAAGTTATGAAGCAAAAATTGCTGCTGAAGCCATTTCTGGTAAAAAAGTTGCTGTTGATTATAAAGCAATGCCAGCGGTTGCCTTTACTGATCCAGAATTAGCTTCTGTCGGTATGACGATCAAAGATGCAAAAGATGCTGGAATTGAAGCGAAAGCTTACAAATTCCCATTCTCTGGAAATGGTCGTGCATTGTCTCTTGGTAAAACAGAAGGATTTATACGCTTAGTAACAACAGTAGAAGACAATGTGATCATCGGTGCGCAAATCGCTGGTTTAGGTGCAAGTGACATGGTTTCAGAATTGGCTCTTGCAATCGAATCAGGTATGAACGCAGAAGATATCGCGTTAACGATCCACCCACATCCATCTTTAGGTGAGATCACCATGGATGCTGCTGAGTTGGCATTAGGCTTACCAATCCATATTTAATGATAGAAGACTCGTTCATCCTTTCGATGAGCGAGTTTTTTTATGTGATCAAGTATCAGTGAATGGCATAAAATACTGACGGTTGCCTACTTGATTGCTGTAGCAAATCTGTCTGAATTATGCTATATTAAGTTGCTATCTAAAACGGATGAAGGCGGGGATTGTATGCGTAAACAATTGGGTGGGAAAACGATTCGTCTCTATTATACAAGTCTGCAATTTCTTTATTGGATGATGTTTTGTTCAATTTATGGATTTGCCACATTATTTCTGATTTATTTTAAGATCGATCCAGCAAAAATCGGTGGGATCTTAGCACTTATCAATATTTTTTCAGCCGCGCTTCAGCCTTTCATCAGTCAAGTGATCATTAAAAGAAAAAGGATTCCCTTGATTGCTGTCCTAAAAGGGATGACACTGAGCCTGATTATCGCTCTTCTAGTAGGGTTATTACTGCCAGCACTGACGATTATCAGTTTTATCATTGGTGCAATCGTGCTAGTTTCCATGCAGTCATTTATCAATGCTCTTGCATTTGAGTATGTGAACACCGGCTATGGGATTAATTTTGGTTTTTCGAGAGCAGGCGGTTCACTAGGATATGCCGCAACCTCTTTCTTATTAGGGCAGTTGTTGGCGAGCTATTCTGCTGCGCTTCTCCCAATAATGGCATTAGTAGAAGCAGGACTGTTTTTTGTCCTCTTACTTTTGCTGCCCACAGTGAAGACAAGGGTTCTGCCGTTGAAGATAGAAGAGAAGCATTCGGGTGGGTTAGGAAAAAAATATCCTTTTTTACTTTTGTTATTTATAGGATTCAGCTTTCTGTTCAGCTTTCACACAATGATCAATAGCTTCTTGGCACAGATTTTTGCTTCGATCGGAGGCGGCAGCAAAGAAATAGGAATTTCATTAATGATTGCTGCATTATGCGAGTTGCCAGGAATGATATTCTTCGAACATTTGGTCAAAAGAAAGTCCAGCAAGTTTTGGCTTTTGTTTTCTAGTATCGCATTTGCAGTCAGAGGAGTAATGATGTTGCTTATCAGCACGATTGTTATGATGGAAATGACACACCTATTGCAGGGCTTTAGTTTTGCTTTATTTATCCCAGCGTCTGCTTATCTCTTCAATCACGTATTGGCAGATGAAGATCGGGTATTTGGACAAACGCTGATCATTATTTCGACGACATTAGGCGGTGTGCTGGGGAATATCTTAGGCGGCAGCCTTTTACAGAACTTCGGTGTCTGGCAGATGTTATTGTGCGGCACGTGCTTTGCTTTGATTGGAGCGTTATTAACGCTATGGGGGATCCGTAAGCTGCCAAAGGCCTCTGCTGTTTCCGATCTTTCCGAATAGCAGACAAGGAATGACAAAAATAGCTAGAGCAATGTTCAAAAATGATAACGAAAAAGAGTGGCGATGATTGTTCGCCACTCTTTTTCGTTAAAGTGAATCAGCCTAGCCGGGTTATTTCTTTTCTAAAACAGCGATGAATTCCCGCATATAATCGGGCAGGTCAGGTGGTCTACGGCTTGAAACGATATGACCGTCGGTGATAACTGGTGTATCCACCCAAGTAGCTCCGGCGTTTGTCATATCGTCTTTTATGCCAGGGGTGCTAGTCACTTTTCTTCCTTGCAATATATTCGCGGAAATCAAGACCCAGCCGGCATGACATATTTGACCAATGACTTTTTCTTCTTTGTCCATTGCTTGAACAAAAGAAATGACTTGTGGGAATCGGCGCAGTTTATCCGGTGCCCAACCGCCAGGGACTAAGATGGCATCATAATCAGCCACATGGATGTCGTCAAAAGCAAACGCGGATTCTGCAGGAACTCCGTATTTTCCTTTATAGCTTTTATGGGCTTCTTCGCCAACTAAATCCACTTGAGCGCCTTCTTCTCGCAAACGGTGAACAGGGTACCAAAGCTCTAAATCCTCGAAATCATTGTCGACTAACGCGATGATTTTTTTATTTTCTAAGCGCAAATGAAATCCTCCTTTATTCTTGCTATTCTTACTGTAACATCAAGGAAAAGGAAACACCAAAAGAATGCTTTTCAAGAAAGACGACTAGCATTTATCTGTAAAGTTTAGCCGCAAGAGTAAAAAAAGCAGTCGTTAAAGAAAATAGAAGATCAATGAAGGGATAGTTCTAGCAGTGTAAGCGTTGTAACGAATAATAAATTAGGTCATAATCAAAGTAACCAATAAGTCTTAGCAAGCCTTAACAAGTCTGAACAGATCTGAACAAGACTGAATAGGAGCGTGAAAATAGGGAACCTTTTGAAAAAGCTAGACAATCTATTTACCAGAATGTACGTCCATTGGAACTTGCACGCTGGCAGATTCATTTTGAAGACGGTAGTCGGGAGAATGTTTTACAGATGTTAGAGGTCTATCAAAACGAGGATGGCGGCTTTGGTCACGGCTTAGAGCCAGACAATTGGAAACCCAACAGCACCCCGATTGCGGCGTGAGCTGCCTGCAGTATTTTATGAGAGATCAATTGCCTTGATGCTAAAAATCCTATAATACAGGGGATCTTGAGGTAGTTGTCCAGTGGGAAAGATTTTTCTGAAGGGAAATGGTGGAACCAAGTACCTCCGACTGCTTTTACCCCCATGCCATCTGGTGGGAGAGTCCTGTAGGTGTGCCGGCTAATAATCCCACCGTGAGTTTTGCTGGTATGATCATCCGCGTGGAAGCTACTGGTTTATCTCAACAAACGGAGGGAATCCTTCAAACCGCCATTGAAGCTTTCTCAATGAGACAACGATGATAGGCATACATTAGTCGTTTAATTGGAAATACTAAACTATTGTAAAAAAACACATGATCAACCTCTTTTGGAGAACATAAATTTTCAAGAAGTGTTGTTCCAACAAATTCGTCAAACCGTCTCGAAAGACCCAGAAGAATGGTTCACTTCTTACACCAGCAAACCATCGGACTTTTTTTCTCGAAAGAACAAATGCTCACCATTTTTGATAAAGAACTTTGTCAGCAAGAAGCCGCTAAAATCTCAGAGAACCAGCTAGAAGATGGTTCTTTCCCTATTCCATGGCAATGGGGCACAGAATATACAAAGTTTTATATCAGCGTGAATTGGTGGAAATCCGTTCAGATCATCAAGAATTTTTTATTTTTGCATGCTTTTTCAAAATAATTTGAAGCTTCTCATTGCAGTTTGATTTAGAAGGCGGTACTTTGAAAGTAAAGGAGGGACTAGTATGGTCGATGAAAAAAAGAAAGATTTCAATAAGATGCTCCATGAGACGAAAGGAATGCCGAAAATCAAGCAAATCATAGATGAAAAGAGTATTGAGAAATATGGGGGAAAGAGAATGCTTTTGGCTCCTCCAGTGGATTACAATCAAATCATGGGGCGTATCCCATTAGGCCAAGTGATGACGATTAGTAAGATTCGCGAGTATCTGGCAGAAAGGTATGGCGCCGATTTCACAGATCCAATCACCGCGGGTATTTTTGTTTCCATCGCAGCATGGGCTAGTGAACAAAGAAAAACAGATAAAATTCCTTTCTGGCGGACATTAAAAGCGAATGGGGAGTTAAATCCTAAGTATCCAGGCGGAATCGAGAAACAAAAAAGCGCTTTGGAAAACGAGGGACATACGATCCTTATTAAGGGAAGAAAAAACCTACGCTATTATGTTAAAGACTTTACTGAAGTTCTAGCACAACTATCTAAATGAACCAACGTGGAATGAGTTAAGGTATCTCGTATTTTAGTTAGAGCTAGGACTAAGCTCGATTAAGTCTGTAAAAGGCGATATAGCCTAGGCATCATGGGGTCTTCTTCAAAACATTCGTTCATTTTTTTTAAATAGGGGGTGCATCTCTCATTGAGAGCTGTTCTCTTTTATTTTGCGACAGAGTCTCTGACCAATTTGTATTTTTATGGTACACTGAATAGGACGAATAGGGGTGATTAAAATGCGTGATTATCAATATCCTCTAGATCTGGACTGGTCAACAGATGAAATGGTTATTGTAATGAATCTATGGGATCGCTTAGAACAAGCCTACGAGAAAGGGATCCCGGCAGCGGAGTTTTTAGAAGCTTATCAGCAGTTTAAGAAAGTTGTGCCAAGTATTGGGGAAGAGCGCCGTTTAGGCAGAGATTTCGAAGACTTGAGCGGATACTCATTGTATCGAACGGTTCAAGCGGCTAAGACGACAAGCGGTAAACTGAAAATGAAGGAGTAGAAAGCAACCATGCAAGAAATCGTTAGTGAAATCCATAGCTGGATGATTGCAGCAGGGGAAAAAATCAAAGAAAACCTAAATAAAGAGTCTCTGATCGTTGAAACAAAATCAGGTCGGAAAGATTTGGTGACTGAACTGGATAAGGCGACGCAGGATTTTCTAATTGAGAAGATTCAAGCCTTTGACCCAGAAGCAAAAATTCTAGGGGAAGAAAATGGTTTAGATCGACTTTCAGATTTTAGTGGACGAGTATTTATCATTGATCCTATTGACGGAACCATGAATTTCGTGTTGGAAAAAGAGAATTTCTGTATCATGATTGCTGTATATGAAGAAGGCCAAGGACGTTTTGGCTTTGTTTATAATGTCATGAAAAATGAATTTCTTTGGGGTGGTCCGGAAATTGGGGTCTTTTGCAACGGAAAAAAAATCGATCCGCCGAAAGATATCGCTTTAGAGGAAGGATTGATCGGATTAAATGCGCCCATGTTGATGCATAATCGTCATCATGAAGTCGAAATGAGTGAACGGGCACTAGGTGTACGGATGACCGGTTGTGCGGGCATCGAATTGATTGCGCTGGTCTTAGGTCAGCGCGCAGGCTATATTTCCAACCTAGCGCCATGGGACTATGCCCCTGGCGGTATCTTAATGGAAACATTAGGTTTGAAGATGGCGAATATCACCGGAGAGGAACTTGCTCTAGATGGTCGGGAATTGTTTATTGGTGGCACACCAACAGCATTTCAAGAATTATTGACGATCGCAAATCAATAAATGACGAGCAGATATCTACGGGTATCTGTTTTTTTCTGTAAAAATGAAAACTTTGCACTATATTTCAGAAAGAAATTCTGGTATAATGGCTTGTCGAGTGCAATGTCACCAAAAAAGGAGTTTATAAATTGAATATTAGAAATGATATCCGCAACGTCGCTATTATTGCCCACGTTGACCACGGAAAAACTACATTAGTTGATGAATTATTGAAACAATCCCAAACGTTAGATAGCCATACCCAATTACAAGAACGGGCGATGGATTCAAATGCGATCGAGAAAGAACGTGGTATCACGATCTTAGCAAAAAATACGGCCGTTGAATACAATGGCACAAAAATCAACATCATGGATACCCCAGGACACGCGGACTTCGGTGGAGAAGTGGAACGAATCATGAAAATGGTCGACGGTGTTGTCTTAGTTGTTGATGCGTATGAAGGAACGATGCCGCAAACACGTTTTGTTTTGAAAAAAGCGTTGGAACAACATTTAGTGCCAATCGTTGTTGTAAACAAAATTGATAAACCATCTGCTCGTCCAGAACACGTTGTCGATGAAGTGTTGGAATTATTTATTGAATTAGGGGCAGATGACGACCAATTAGATTTCCCAGTCATTTACGCTTCTGCAATCAACGGTACATCTAGTGCATCAGACGATCCAGCTGATCAGCAAAAAACGATGGCGCCATTGTTCGATACGATCATTGAACACATTCCAGCACCAATCGACAACAGTGACGAACCTTTGCAATTCCAAGTATCATTGCTTGATTATAATGATTATGTTGGACGTATCGGAATTGGCCGTGTCTTCCGCGGATCAATCAAAGTCGGCGACCAAGTTGCATTGATGAAATTAAATGGAGAAGTCAAAAAATTCCGTGTAACGAAACTTTTCGGTTTCTTTGGTTTGAAACGTTTAGAGATCCAAGAAGCCAAAGCCGGTGATTTGATCGCGGTTTCCGGAATGGAAGATATCTTCGTTGGTGAAACAGTGACACCAATTGATCACCAAGATTCATTACCTGTGCTGCATATTGATGAACCAACATTGCAAATGACATTCATCGTGAACAATTCTCCTTTTGCTGGTCGTGAAGGAAAATTCGTTACAGCACGTAAAATCGAAGAGCGCTTGATGGCTCAATTGCAAACAGACGTGTCATTGCGTGTTGATCCAATTGGACCTGACTCATGGATCGTTTCTGGCCGTGGAGAACTTCATTTGTCGATCTTGATCGAAAATATGCGTCGTGAAGGCTTTGAATTGCAAGTTTCTCGTCCAGAAGTCATTGAACGTGAAATTGATGGCGTGAAATGTGAACCATTTGAACGTGTTCAAATCGATACACCGGAAGAATACATGGGATCAGTCATCGAATCATTGGGCATGCGTAAAGCAGAAATGCAAGACATGATCAATACAGGAAATGGACAAGTGCGGATCATTTTCTTGGCACCTGCTCGAGGATTGATCGGTTATACGACAGAATTCTTATCTATGACTCGCGGTTACGGCATCATGCACCACACCTTCGATCAATATTTGCCAATGATCCAAGGTCAAATCGGTGGTCGTCATCAAGGCGCACTGGTTTCTATCGATACAGGTAAAGCAACGACTTACTCGATCATGAGTATTGAAGAACGGGGAACTGTTTTTGTTGAACCAGGTACCGAAGTATACGAAGGAATGATCATTGGTGAAAACTCTCGTGACAAAGACTTAACCGTTAATATCACGAAAGCAAAACAAATGACTAACGTTCGTTCAGCAAACAAAGACCAAACATCCGTTATCAAGAAACCTCGCATTCTTTCTTTGGAAGAATCATTGGAATTCTTGAACGATGATGAATACTGTGAAGTAACCCCAGAAAGCATTCGTTTGAGAAAACAAATCTTGAACAAGAGCGAACGGGAAAAATCACAGAAAAAGAAAAACAGCTGATAAATAAAACACCTAAGGAAGTCTAAGACTTCTCGTGTAGATGATTTTCCGAAGGATAGAAAAGGAATTGCTCTTGTGGTGCAGCGGCTCTTCGCCGCAGAGCCTAAAAGCAATCAGCCGATTCTATCCTTCGGATGTTTTTTGTTCAAAATGTTGGCGAAGAGCCATCATCGAAATAAACAGCGCTTGCAATTTCAGTGATTCCTTTTTAAAATGAGAAAAGCAAGTACAAAGGAGAAACCTATGAAAAATTATCCTGTTAAGAAGAATCTGGAACTTGAGGTCGATATTTTAGATCTTTCCCATGAAGGAAACGGCATCGCCAAAGTCGATGGCTATTTACTTTTTATTGAAAACACATTACCCGGCGAACGTGCGTTAGTCAAAGTGTTGAAAGTTGGCAACAAATTCGGTTTTGCCAAAGTGATGAAACTGTTACAAACGAGTCCAGATCGTCAAGAACTGCCTAATGAAGATTTGTTGCGAACCGGTATCGCACCTTTGAGTCATTTGAAGTACGAAAAGCAATTGGCATTCAAACAACAACAAGTAGAGAATGTTTTAGCAAAAGTCGCGAAAATGCCGCAAGTTGAGGTATTGCCTACGATCGGCATGGAACAACCTTTTGGCTACCGTAACAAAGCGCAAATTCCCGTTCAAAAAATCAAAGGGCAGTTGACTACTGGTTTTTACCGCAAAAATAGTCATACCTTGGTGCCAATCGAAGATTTCTATATCCAAGATCCGGCGATCGATCAAGCGATCGTAACCGTGCGGAACATTTTGCAGCGTTTTAACGTCAAAGCCTACAACGAAGAAGCTCACGAAGGCTTTTTACGACACGTTGTGATCCGTCGCGGACACCACTCAGGAGAAATGATGGTCGTTTTAGTCACACGAAAAGCGAAGTTTTTCAAAGGAGAAGAGATTGCTGAAGTCATTCATGAAGAGCTTCCTGAAGTAGTATCGGTGATCCAAAATATCAATGAAGAAAAAACCAATGTCATCATGGGTGATGTAGAGAAAGTCCTTTATGGAAAAGCTTCGATTGATGACCAATTGTTCGATAAGACGTTCCAAATCTCTGCCAAATCTTTCTACCAAGTCAATACGGCCCAAACAGAAGTGCTGTATCAAAAAGCGTTTGAATTAGCAGATCTACAGCCGGATGACATTGTCGTGGATGCATATGCCGGAATCGGAACCATCGGAATCAGTTTAGCTGATCGTGTCCAAGAAGTTCTCGGAATGGAAGTTGTTGCTGAAGCGGTCGAAGATGCCAAAGCAAATGCTGCGAGAAATGGCTTAGAAAATGTTCATTACTTTGTAGGCAAAGCGGAGAAGATTATGCCTCAATGGTTACGTGAAGGCATTCAGCCAACTGTTGTCTTTGTCGATCCGCCAAGAAAAGGTCTAGAAGCTAGCTTTATCGAGACAACAGCTGCGGTTAAGCCAGAGCGCATTGTCTATATTTCTTGCAACCCAGCCACACTAGCACGTGATCTAGCGCTATTTGCAGAAGAAGGCTATGTGACAAAACAAGTCCAGCCAGTTGATCTATTCCCACAAACCACTCATGTTGAGTGTGTTGTCTTGATGTCAAGGGTGGAGAAATAGGACTTTTCAAAGCGCTGATAAATAAAGGGTTTCCTAACATTGAACTTTTCTCACGGCTACTTTGCCGAGGATGTTAATGTCGAGAAACCCTTATTTATATTCTTTGAGGAAACATATCTACCGCAAAAATGTTCGTAAGGTTGTGGAGACAGATTAGATAACTTCATGAGGTTGTGGAGATAGGATAGATGAAACATTCCCTACTTTCGAAATGAAGGGCTATTCTTATCCCAATATTTAAGATATACATATCATAATATTTGAGTTGAAAAAGTAATTACATTTCAAGTGTAAATAGTCATTCCTATAGACTGATTTTCTTGGTATTATAAAAAGAAAAAGCAGGTGTGGATATGGAAAGTGAAGATAAAGTACAAAAACAGCCTATGGACTTTTATAATATGTCAGATTTTTTGTAGGTAGTTTGAACTTTAAAGAAGATGATCTTGTCTACGAGATAGGTACTGGAAAAGGTCATTTAACGGAATCTTTAGCAAAACGAACGAAAAAAGTTATCTCTATAGAGAAAGATAAGTATTTAACTGAAAAAGCGAAAAAGAAGTTAAAAACGTACGCCAATGTGCGAGTATACCACGTGGATGTTTTGAAATACTCGTTTCCCAATAAAGATATACAATATCGGGTGTTTGGAAATATTCCATTTAACATTAGTACCGACATAGTGAGGAAAGTTGATTTTCATAGTCGTGCATATCAAATTGATTTGATTGTTGAGTATGGTTTTGCTTTGCGACTGATGGATACATCAAGATTACTTGGGGCTCTTTTGTTGCCGGAGGTAGAAGTCCATATACTAAAAAAGATTCCGAATTATTATTTTCATCCTAAACCAAATGTTCAATGTGCATTGGTTCGTTTGGTACGGAGATCAAATCGTTTCAGTAAAAAAGAAATAGAGGAATATAAAAAATTTATTGAAGCGTGGATATCGGGGAATATTCATTTGATATTTACAAAAAATCAATTGAGAAGATCGTTAGCGAAAGCTGGAATTACTACAGAAAAGCAAATAAATTATTCTCAAGCTCTCTCTCTTTTTAAAAGCTATAGATTATTTAAAGGATGATGTAGTCGTCAAACTATATTAAAGAAATAAAAACTAAAGATTAAAGGTAGAATGATAAATTTATTTACTAACTATACTTTTAGTTTAAAAGAGTGAGTTCATTGTTAAGGAATGCTGATGAATCAAAAATCAGCATTTCATGTCAAGAGGATAATAGGGATAGGGGATATCTATACTCTATCCCTATTTTAATGTTTCAGAAAATTACATTGTTGAGAATGGTTTATCAGTTTTAAAAGTGATAGAATCAAAAAAGGCAATGTCTAGTGTTAAGGCTTGTTTCATTCATTAACCATATGATAATTTCTTGCATTTATATATTATCTGTCTGTTTTCTATAAAATCAGATTTGTTTGTTACTATCTGTTATTCTTGATGTAAACTTTACCACATTTTTCCATCATTTGTTGAGTCATAAAAAATAATTAAAAGCTAGTGAATGTGTTCCCTCTTATCGATAATATCAAGAAATAAATTAAATTATAGTTTACTGAAAATTAATGCCAACTGGGGTTTGAAGTAACGTATTTCCCTTAGTCGGCTATTTTTTACGATTAATTAGCTCAGAAATCAATTGGAGAGCGTAAATGTAAAAATAATGGATGAATAGGTCTCAGTCTCGTCAAAAAATATTGTTGACAATAAGTCTAATTAGACTATAATGTTTATATGATATTCGTCTAATTAGACTATGATCATTTTTATAACTCAAGAAAATTGAACGAAGCAGTCAATTAACTGAGTATCTCCACAATATTTATTGAAGCTTGGAAGTATTTCTTCGTAAATAGCCAATAGAAAGAAAGGATGAAGAAAATGATGAAATCATTTTTAATGATAGGACAATCTAATATGGCAGGGCGAGGGTTCATCCAGGATGTACCTCCCATTTATAATGAAAAAATTAAAATGTTGCGTAATGGAAGATGGCAAATGATGACGGAACCCATTAATTATGATCGCCCTGTTTCTGGAATCAGTCTAGCTGGTTCCTTTGCAGATGCATGGTGTCATGAAAATCCAGAAGAGACGATTGGCTTAATTCCTTGTGCGGAAGGTGGCAGTACGCTGGATGAGTGGCATGTAGATCAGGCTCTTTTTAGACATGCTATAACAGAAGCAAAATTTGCTATGGAGAATAGTGAATTAACAGGAATTCTTTGGCACCAAGGAGAAAGCGATAGTATGAATGGGAAGTATAAAGTCTATTACCAAAAATTACTTTCAATTATGAAGGCTTTTAGAGAGGAATTAAATGCCCCCAATATACCGATCATTATTGGTGGCTTAGGAGATTTTCTAGGTAAAGAGGGGTTCGGAAAAAATTGTACAGAATATAATTTCATCAATCAAGAATTGCAAAAATTTGCTTTCGAACAAGATAATTGTTACTTTGTCACAGCAGAAGGTTTAACATCTAATCCTGATGGTATTCATATCGATGCAATTTCACAAAGAAAATTTGGCTTACGATATTTTGCAGCTTTCTCTAATAGGCAGCATATATTAAATCCATTAAATAATGAAAATGAATGGACCAAGCTTCATAATGAACGACCACATACCCAAACGGAAAAGATATATATGGCAAGTCTGGAATTGGCGTTAGGCAAAATTTCCTATTCTCAATTTGAAACACATCTGAAACAAATCTCTAAGGGGTAAGGTGTAGCATAATAGTATATGAGTTCGAGGTGTGAGGAGGGCATTTTTTTGATTCCACTACTAATTTTAGGTCTATTAAAGCAAAAACCGGGTTCCTATGGGTACGAATTATTAGCTTTAATGGAGGATCGTCACTATAAATATATCGTAAACTATACAAAAGGATCCTTCTATTATAATCTGCAACAATTAGAAGAAAAGCAATATATTAAAAAAATTGATCAACTGGATGACACGAGAGAAAAGCATAATTATATCATTACAGAACGAGGAAACAAAGAATTCGAAAAATTAATGGTAAAGTATGGATCTAAGACCGATTATATCAATTTCTCTTTTTATGCAGCGATGTTATTTGCTAACGAATATAAAAAAGAGGAATTTATAAAGCTAATAAAAATACAAATTGAACAAACGAAAAAGAAAATTTTTTTATTAGATCAAACACTTCAACATAATGAAGCTATCCCTACTTATTTTAAAAAGATGTTGGAAAATTCCCGTTCTCATCATGTCGTAAACGTGCAATGGTTTGAAGAATTATTAAAGGATACTACTAGTGAAAGCACATCTAAATAATCGAACACACCCCAGAAAGAAGACATCTAGCTATTATGAAGCTTGAGGAGGATTTGTTTTGCTGAGGTCTATCGTTATCAAAGAAATTGAAAGCAAATGGACAGAATCTATCTTTCTAAAGAGAATGAAGGGAAAAGGGATAGTTGGTATATAGCATTTTTAAATATCAAAAGGAAAGATGCCATGAGGATATTAGAGCGTCCATTCGAGAAAACGGATTTTTATCAGAGCGAAAAGCATGTTATATGATATTTATTGATCTGCTCCAACGGACGACGCTCTCCTAAAAAAGCCATCGTATACTGCTATGTTTCCTAGGATGTAAAGAATAAATCTTCTTCTTTTTTGGACTGCAGAGAAATAAAAAGGCTACTCGGCATTCTGGCTGAAAGCTTCGGTAGAAATATGGGAATTAAATCAGTTTGAAACTTTGCAACAAAATCTTATAAAAATTTGAAAGCGGGAGTACACATGATTACCTTAAAATCTAAAAGAGAAATTGAGTTGATGGCTGAATCTGGATCGTTATTAGCCGATGTTCATATCCATCTACGAGATTTTATCAAGCCGGGAATTACTAGCTGGGACATTGAAGTTTTTGTGCGTCAATACATCGAAAGTCATGGAGGTATTGCTGCCCAAATTGGATTTGAAGGTTATAAGTATGCTACATGTATCAGTGTGAACGACGAAATTTGTCACGGATTTCCTAAAAAACAAGTCTTAAAGTCAGGTGATTTGGTTAAAGTTGACATGTGTGTCAATTTAAATGGCGCGATCTCGGACTCTTGTTGGGCTTATGTAGTAGGTGCAAGCACACCGGAAGTTGACAATTTGATGGCGGTAACTAAAAAAGCTCTTTATCTTGGAATCGAGCAAGCACAGGTTGGTAATCGGACTGGGGATATTGGTCATGCGATACAAGCTTATGTAGAAGCACAAGGGTACAGCGTCGTACGAGATTTTATTGCTCATGGAATTGGACCTAGTATCCATGAGGAACCTTTCTTTGCTCATTATGGGACACCTGGGAAAGGGGTTCGTCTGAGAGAGGGAATGGTCATCACGATTGAACCCATGGTGAATGTAGGTGATGGGCAAGTAAAGATGATGTCTAATGGATGGGAAGCAAGAACTCTAGATGGCAGTTTAAGTTGTCAATATGAGCATAGCTTGGCAATCACTAAAGCTGGGCCGTTAATTCTAACATCTCAAGGAGAAGAAGGAACTTATTAAACGAAATATATGATTTATAAATCGGCATTAATGGATAAGGATAGAAAAGTATTTTTATTTTAGCGGCAACCGGTGCTCCTTTTCTTTTATCCAATAAATCGCATGAAAAGAACGATTTTTCGTAATTTCATACGACTTTTTCTAGGGACTTATGTCACAGCTCCTTTGCGCAGACAGTACGATTGGTAGATATGTTCCCGTCTACCGATAGCCCCAAAAACGCAGTAGATATGTTTCCGAGAACGGGCAGGTTCGAATGACATTCATTCTGTCCTCTCAAGCCATGTGGAATGTGTGGTCTTGTTGACCAAGTAAGATTAAACAAATATCAGAACGACTCAGGAAATATCCTGAGTCGTTCTTTTTAAGTAGATGAACAAAAGCTAGCGATTACGAGAAGAAGGCGCATTTTAATGTAATAAACTAAACGCGACAACTTAATCTTGATAATAAGCAATAGGTTGCATATAATATAGGTAACCTATTATCTATTGTGAAAGGGAAATGCTGATGAAGGCCCCAGAAAATCCTAGACATCTATTATTTGGTGGAACATTTATTCTAGCGAACAAACTCCAATTTGCAGGAGACAAATCTGTCACTGGATTAACCACGAAACAATGGTTTTTACTAATGAATCTTAGAGAACTTTCTAAAGTGAGTGTACCTAGTGTCAATGAATTAGCGAGTACGATGAATACATCAAGACAAAATATTGCCAAGATGCTCGACACAATGGAAAAAGAAGGACTTGTATCAGTTAGTCAAAGTGCCCAAGATAAGCGAGTCAAAGAAGTTTTTATAACAAAAAAAGGACAACAATTGGCAAAACAAAGTGAAAAAGAAAGTCAAGATTTTCGAGATAAAGTTTTTACAGGAATAACAGACAATGAATTGGCAATTGCTTCTCAAGTCACACTAAAGATGATAGAGAATCTGGAACGCATAATCAAGGAGATGGATCATGATGAAAGATAACCTAGCGGTTGTATACTTTTCTAAACATGGGATGACAGAAAAATATGCCAGATGGATTGCAGAAGAGTTGAACGCAGCACTTATCGACGGGAAAAAAGTCAAAGACGTAGAATTGCGTAAATATTCATTTGTCATTTTTGGCGGTCCTATTTATGCTGGGAAAATCACTGGTGTTGATTTACTGAAACGAAACCTTTTCGATCATCTGGTTGTATTTACAGTTGGTCTGAGCGATCCCGTCGGTACGGATTATGCTGATTTAGATAAGAGTCTTCAAAAATTAAAAAGCATTCCCGAAGGTATTTTTCATTTTCGAGGCGGAATCGATTATACACAATTAAGCATGGCAAATAAACTGCTGTTAAAAGTGATAATAAACTCGTTAAATAAGTACCTGATGCTGAACTTACTTCGGAAAACAAAGCATTGATCGAAACATATGGACAGACGGTCGATTTTAGTGATAGAACCGCTATTGAACCGTTGGTAGCTTATGTAAGAAAGTTAGTTGAGAAGGAAAGTTAAACTGATAAAGTCATACACTTAATGAGGTGGATGATTCATCTTACATGTGGATTGAATGGATTGTTAAAGACGTCTCTGCAAAAGAGTCGTCTTTTTGTTTTCAAAGGCAAACCAATTTAATCAAAATTGGTAACTTCTGAAGTAGATGATTGATTCATTCTCCATTTTACTTTCAAACAGGGAAATAGTAAACTTGAGGAAAATCAATGCGATAGTTTTTCACTCACCGTTCAAGACATTCGGTTGAAAAAATAACAAAAATCCTGCAAAACGAATGCTTATCGGGTTTTCTTCGAACAGGATTGACCAGAGAAACAAGGAGAGTTGCTAGAGACGTGCTACTAAGTTTTTTTACAGGAAATCCAGTTTATATTTGCTTGCAGTCTAATTTAGGCAGAGGAGAAGGCTATGGATAAACTTTATTTGGAAGACATAGAAGAGATTATCGCACATCGATACGACAATGGCGCCGATTACTGGACGACTGAGGACCGAAAATTATTGAAAGGGGCTCCGTTTACCACGTTAGAAAGTCCAATGTACTTACTTGAACTGGGAGTGTCTCCCCAGGATGCGATCCTAACAGAAACAGCGGAGCTGATTTTCAGCACTTGGAGAGAAGATGGTCGTTTCAAAACTTCCCCATCTGGTGGGCTGTATCCTTGCCATACGGCGTTAGCCCTAAGGAACCTGTGTGTTCTCGGTTATGCGGAAGATCAACGGCTTCTTAAGACCTTCGACTATTTTATTTCCACACAGCAAGAAGATCGGGGTTGGAAATGCAACAAGTATAGCTTTGGTCGAGGACCTGAAACGGAGCATTCTACACCGATGACGACTTTAACGTTATTAGATGCCTTTCGCTATAGTCCATTCGGAAAGAATCAAGCGGTTATCCATCCTGCGATCGAGTTTCTGTTGACGCATTGGAGACTGAAAAAGCCAATCAGTCCTTGTCATTATGGCATTGGCACGCTGTTCATGCAGACGGAATATCCTTTTAGGGGATATAATCTCTTTTATTATCTGTATGTTTTATCCTTTTACCCTTATGCGAAACGAGATGAGCGCTTTTTGGAAGCGTTACACCAATTTGAAACAAAATTAGTAGAGGGCAAAGTCATTGTAGAACGTGTTGTGCCGAAGTTAGGAAAGATGAATTTTTGTAAAAAGGGACAGGCCAGTCAATTAGCAACGAAACGTTATCAAGAAATATTAACCAACTTAGCATAGCATTTTTGGCAATTCAGCAGAACAGGAGGCAAGAAAATGACAGAAACTTGTTTGACACTTCGTCCATTGACCAATGAGATCGAACTAGTCGATCGCTGGTTAAGAAAAGAGTATATCAAGAAATGGCTTGGTTCGGCAGAAGATTGGTTGACGGAAATCAGAAATGAAACAGGAGAATTTGATTATATCCATCATTTTATCGTCCTTCTTGATGATAAGCCCATCGGATTCTGCCAATATTACGTGTGTGAAAAGACCGTTAAAAAGTACCCATGGGAACATGAGCCGGCTGGAACATTTGGCATTGATTATTTCATTGGGGAAGAGACGTATCTCAAAAAAGGATTTGGAAATATGTTGATCAAAGCACTCGTCATCCATATCATGAGCCATGAACAGGCTCGTCGAATCATTGCAGATCCAGTGCCAGAAAATCAAGTTTCAATCGCTGTGTTGGAAAAAACGGCTTTGAATTGGATGAAGGAACTGGGCTTTATTTCAAAGATCTTTCAGAATGAATGTTGAAAAGCTAGGCAGTTACGAAAACTATGCTTTTTATCTAAGAAGTAAATAGGTGTGTTGAAGTGGACTAGAGACGAAAAGAACTTTTCTTTAAAAGTGTTCTTGGTGCAGAAACGAAAGTGAACCTGGTAAAGGAGTCAGAAGAATGGATCGATATGTTGCTTTATTAAGGGGAATCAATGTCGGCGGGAAAAATAAGTTGAGTATGTCTGAATTAAAAGAAGAATTAAAGAAAGACGAATTTACAGATGTTGTCACTTATCTAAACAGTGGCAATGTTATCTTTTCCAGTAACAGAGAGGACCCACAGATTTTAGCCAATAAAATGAGAACAAGGATCAAGCTCGGCTTTGAGTTAGACATTCCCATTCATGTGATTTTACAAGCCGAACTAAAAGAATTATTAGCAAATGCTCCTGAATGGTGGGGAGATGAGAACAAAGAAATTTATGACAACGTCATATTTATGATGAAGCCATTGTCTTTTGAAGTTTTACTGACTGAGATTGGTGAACCAAAAGCGGACTTTGAAAGAGTGTATCCTTATAAAGACATTGTCTTTTGGTCCTTTATTCGCAAAGAACATCAAAAAACAAATTGGTGGGCAAAGACCGCAAAGCCAAAGGTAAAGGATCAACTGACCATCCGAACAGCCAATACTGTAAGAAAAATTGTTGACATGTGATCAAAGAAAGTCCTGTCAATTATTGGCTGATTCCGCTCTTAAACTCATTGTGAAAGGTTTAGGTAGTGTTCTCTAATTACTGGGTTTTATTGGTCATAAATTGACTTTGAGTGTCGCTTTTTTCAAAGCATGGAAGAAATCAATTGAATGCAAAACTATTCTGAAAATTTTAATTCTCCGAAGAAGGAGCCTTGTAATCTATTTTTAATGGATTTATGCTTATTCTTGAAAGGAGAATGATGATGAAAAAAGCAGAATTGCATGAGTTGATTACGAGTACCCAGCCAAATATTTGTCAAATTGTTGCTTACAAGAACCACGAAGAAGTCTATTCAGATGAATGGAATCATTATCAGAGAAATGATACTTGCCATGTAATGTCGGCGACAAAAAGCGTAGTATCGTTGTTGATCGGAATCGCCATCGATCAGGGAAAAATTTATAGTATTGAAGATAAAGTCCTTGATTATTTTCCTGATTATAGCGTGAAACGAGGAGAAAAAACGATCTATGACGTGACCATCAAACACTTACTCACCATGCAGGCACCTTATAAAGGAAAAGGAGATCCTTGGACAAAAGTCTGTACTAGCCAAGATTGGACGAAAGCTTCTTTAGACTTTTTGGGTGGAAGAAAAGGGTTGACGAATCAATTTGATTATCGAACAGTTTGTCTGCATATTTTGACTGGTTTATTATGCCAAGCAACAAAAATGACCACGGTTGATTTTGCAAACAGCTATTTATTTGAACCCATCGGCGTTAGTCGACATCACAATTACCATGCCGAAACAGCAGCAGAACACAAGCAGTTCACTATCGGAAAAGAGCCAAAGGAGCCGGTTTGGTTTTGTGATCCATTGGGTGTTGGTACAGCTGGTTATGGTTTGTGCTTGTCAGCCAGCGATATGGCGAAAATTGGCGAACTCTGCTTGAACCAAGGCCGACACAAAGGAAAACAAATTGTCTCTGCTGAATGGATCGCAGAAATGAGTACACCAACGCAGCCAGCTCTAATCCAATTTCAGCAGATGCACTATGGGTATTTATGGTGGATACTAGACCCAAAGCAGAATGTCTATTCAGCAATTGGCAATAGCGGCAATGTCATTTACGTTGATTCGAAAAACAAACTGGTTATTGCTGTAACCGCGTATTTCAAACCTACGGTCCTTGATCGGGTCGACTTTGTAGAAACGTATGTGAAGCCATTTGTCCTGACAGAAATAGTCTGAGCCCTTCACTTATTGAAGGGACGAATGGAAAGGAGCGGCGACTGCGTTCCATGAGAATCTTCTTAAAAGAACGTTGAACGAATGAGCATTTCTTGGACAGATACCAACACAAATTAACGATAACGGAGGAACTCTATGGTCAAGGCAACGATTCGTGCCAGTATTGATCAGGATATCCAAAAGATATGGCAAATTGTCACCAATCTTCAGGACTATTCCTGGCGAAGTGATTTAAGTAAAATTGAGGTGATCAATGAAAGGCAGTTTATCGAATACACAAAAAGCGGGTATCCCACAACATTTACGATTATCGACAAAGAGCCTTTCACGTTGTATTCATTTACGATGGAAAACACAAATATGCGAGGGCGTTGGCAAGGAAAATTCACCAAATCAGGTGCTCAGACAGATATGATCTTTACGGAAGAGGTAACGCTGAAGAAGTTTTATTTGAAACCATTTGCTAAAAGATATTTGAAGAAGCAACAGGAGAAATATCTCGCAGATTTGACAGCAATCCTAAAAAGAGAGAAAGAAGTTACGGAAAAATCCCATTGAAATGTATTTCGTTGCTGGCTGCCAACCGCAGCAGACTGCAGCACATCAAGCATAGAACAGACAAGAAAATGACTTGAGACAATCACAAAAGAAAAAGTTTTAAAGGAGTTGACCAATGTTTACTTTCGAGAGAGTGACTGACGCAAATGAACAGGAAGCTGTTTCCATCTATTTAAATAATCAGTCGTACTTTTCTTTAACGGATGATGTGGCTTCCTTGCAGTTATTAAAACAAGATATGGTAGATAAGCCTGAATCAGTAAAGAAAGAAAATAAACGCTTTTTTTAGTTAGAAAGGATACAAAGCCGGTGGCGATCCTTGACTACTTAGTTGACTATCCAGAAGAGCAAACCGCTTATATTGGATTATTGCTGATCAATGAAAAGAGGCAAGGACACGGGAAAGCAATCGTTCATAAATTAGAAGAAATTCTTCTTTCTGAAGGGATGACGAAACTAGCCTTGGCCGTTTTATTGAATAATCAACCAGCGGGTAAATTTTGGCGATCGTTAGGTTTTCGGCCCACTAAAGAAACCATTGCTCAAATGAATCAAAAGAAAGTCAAGGTTCTTTCTTACGAAAAAATTTTTGTTCACCCAAGATCAAGGAACTAGCGAGTCTATTTTCAATAAGCAAAACGTCAGTTGACTCTCTACTTGAGATAAGGGTCAAGATGCAATGAGGAGGGGTATCATGTATTTTTGCACACCACGTTGTTTTATCCGTGATTTTAGGATCGAAGATATCCCAACAGTTATGACCTATAGAAATGATTTAGAGTGGATGAAGTACCAAGGTTTCAAAAACAGGGAAAAAGCTGCGTATATCAAAGAACTGCTGCATACAAAAAGTTTTTCTGAAGGCAAAAATTTAGCAGTTGTGCACACTTTAGATGAACGGCTGATCGGTGATATCTATTTAAAAAATGAAGCAGATTTTTTCTGGATCGGTTACACGATCCATCCTCATGAGTCTCAAAAAGGATATGGCTCAGAAGTGATTCAAGCGACGATACAGTGGCTGTTTGATCAAGGTGTTCAATCAGTAAAAGCAGAGGTAGCGCCTGGAAATCTAGCTTCGATAAAACTTTTAGAAAAACTAAATTTTTCGTTAGTCAAAACGGAAGAAGACGCACTCTATCAGTTGCATCGCCTTGACTACCCACAACAGAAAAATAGGATAAAACAGGAACAGTGAATCAGAAAGTTCTCTTCAAACAATAAAAATCTTTTTACCTTGTTAAGAAGCCTAGGCTAACTTGGTAAAAAGATTTTTTTTGACGAATCCGCTTCACGTCTCTTTGACAAAAGAGTTGGTAAGTGCTCCTAATTTGGTGATGGTTCGAGCAAAGATTACGCTTTTCTATTTTCTCCATTTATTTAATGCGGGCATCATTCGCTCAAATACGGGGAATAAGATCAAATAAAACAGGAAGTTTCCGCTAGCATGAAACAAATCAAATACGAAGCCTTGAAGATAATAGGCTGTAAAAGAAGGAAACTGATAAAGCCAGACTTCCATCATAGAAACGATCAAACCGTATAGAATACCACAAATGAACGCTAGAAGTGCTTGGATTAAGCGGCTTTGCTTTATGAGAGATATTTTTCCTCCCAGATGAAAAAAAGTAATCATAGCAGCCAGTGCTACAAATTGGCTGATCGTCCAAGGCCCCATCCCTAAATAGATATTTGTACCAAGCAAACTCAATAAAGCAACGATCAAAGCATCAGACAAACTGCCTGCCAGGGCTAATAAAAATAAAATAGCACTCATGGGCTGAACGTTGGGGATCCAGACAAAAAATAAGCGTCCAACGATACAAGACGCAGTAAGGAGTGCTAATAGAGAAATTTTTTGAACGGAAAATATATGGCTATGAGGCTGGAACATCGAAATCGCCGTCTTTCTAATTGATAATCATTCTCATTATACATGAAAAAAAATAAATTTCAAGATTGAAAAACACATTATGTAGTGTGATAATGAATTCCGGACACAATATGTTGAGTATGGGAAGGTGGCACAAAAAATGAAATACAGTAAACAAACGATAAGCAAGCTAAACGAGGACATTCATATGTTCCCAGAAGTCTCAGCAATCACTACTGAGATGACGAACACATTTGAAGGAATTTCTCGCTTGATCATGCTCGATCGCTATTCTTTCAAGGATCAAAACCACCAAACATTAGATAAGGGTGATTTGGTTATTTTAACCACAAAAGAAGATCCTCAATATCCTGCTCGAGGCATCGGATGGGTAAAGTCTATTGATGACGACATGGTCTCCATAGAGGTTGAAGAAGAGTATCGCTCAGCTATAGAAAATACTGCTGAACAAGTTAATGGTCTTGTCAAACGACGGAAAAATGAGATCGAAAAACCACTGGAACTTTATTTCGAACAAATCGCTCGCCGAGTCGCTAGAGGGATTTCCGATAAAGAGTTAGAGCAGGAGTTGTTTCTTGAGCAGTTTTATCAGCAGATTGCCGAACAAAATCTGATTCCGGCAGGTCGAGTACTTTATGGCGCTGGTACTAATTCTCAAGTTACCTATTTCAATTGCTTTGTGATGCCTTTCATTCACGACTCTCGTAAAGGAATCGCTGTACACAGACAAGAAGTGATGGAGATTATGAGTCGGGGCGGAGGAGTTGGTACTAATGGTTCAACCTTACGGCCAAAAGCTTGTGTGGTCCATGGTGTCAGCGGGCGATCCTCTGGTGCCGTCTCTTGGTTGAATGACTTAGCCAATTTGACGAATCTGGTCGAGCAAGGGGGAAGTCGTCGCGGCGCACAGATGATCATGATGGCTGACTGGCATCCAGACATTTTGGCGTTCATTATTTCTAAAATCCAGAATCCTGCAGTATTGCTGCAGTTAAACAAAACATTGAAAAATGACACTATCAAACAGTTAATCAATGAAAAACTTCATTTTGATCCTTTGTCAAAAATGGAAAAAAAAATGTATACCCATATTGCTCAGCTTCCAGAATCATCAGATACCGAGCAAAATGAAATGATCAAGACAGCAAAAGAAAAGCTACGGCATGGAGGAAGTTATACGGTTAAAAAAAGCGACTTCCTGACTGGAGCGAATATTTCTGTTTGTTTGACAGAAGA
>NZ_JBDGBK010000046.1:0-24560 GCF_040910045.1 Enterococcus sp. RTP21361st1_A6_RTP21361_211029
GTGATTTTGAAGCAAAATAGTGAAGGAAACGTTTTTTGAGAACAATTATTGACAGTTTTTTGTGAAAATAAGCGAAATCGCTTTATTTTTTGGGCATTCTAATTTAAACTAAGGGATGTAGTGCATTTACGTACAATTGTTGGTTAGGAGGACACAAGACATGACAGAATTTGAAAATAATCAAGTGGAGAATGGGAATGAATCAATGGAAGCTGCTTTGGATAACTTCCAAGAAGTGAACGTTGGCGATATTGTCAAAGGTGAAGTTTTAGCCATCGAAGACAAACAAGCGATCGTTGGCATCGAAGGAGCAGGTGTAGAAGGAGTCGTTCCAGCAAAAGAATTGTCTACATTGCCTGTTGAGGATATCAATGAAGTAGTCAAAGTGGGCGATGTTTTAGAGTTAGTTGTTATTTCTGCAATCGGTAAAGATAAAGAAAACGGCAGCTATCTACTTTCAAAACGTCGTTTAGACGCGAAGAAAGTTTGGGAAGATATCGAAAAAGATTTCCAAGCAGGTAAGATCATTGAAGCGCCTGTAACAAATGTAGTCAAAGGTGGCTTAGTTGTTGATGTTGGCGTACGCGGATTTGTGCCAGCTTCGATGGTTGAGGACCACTTTGTAGCTGATTTTGAAGATTATAAAGGCAAGACACTCACCTTTAAGATTGTTGAGATCGAACCTTCTGAGAACCGCTTGATTTTATCCCATAAAGCAGTGGTTGAGGCTGAAAAAGAGAAACAAAAAGAAGCCTTGCTAGCTGATCTTTATGAAGGTCAAGAAATCGAAGGGAAAGTTGCACGATTGACCGATTTTGGGGCTTTCGTTGACTTGGGTGGAATTGATGGTTTAGTACACGTTTCAGAAATTTCTCATGCCCATGTAGGCAAACCGAGTGATGTTTTATCTGTTGGTGATACTGTCAATGTCCGTGTCTTATCCGTTGATCCAAATAAAGAACGCGTATCGTTATCGATCAAAGATACATTGCCTGGACCTTGGAGCAATATCGAAGAACAAGCACCCGTTGGTAGTGTTTTAGATGGTGTAGTAAAACGACTAACTAGTTTTGGTGCTTTTGTGGAAGTCTTCCCTGGTGTAGAAGGATTGATCCACATTTCGCAAATCTCACATAAACATATTGCAACGCCTCATGAAGTGTTGCATGAAGGTGATCAAGTGCAAGTGAAAGTTCTTGAAGTGAATCCAACCGATCATCGGATTGCTTTGAGCATCAAAGCACTAGAAAAAGCCGAGGAAGCGGAAGAAGCGCCTGCAGAAGATGACTATGAATTACCAGAAGAATCCACTGGTTTTACCATGGGTGATATCTTGGGCGATGCGTTGAAAGATAACGACGAAGAATAATCTAGCCTAGCAGCTTATAACGATTCGTTTTTTGAATTTGTTATAAGCTGCTTTTTTGTTTGTCATCAACACTTGCAAGTTAGTGATGCATTAGGTAAACTAAGAAAGATTGAAAAGCAGAAGCAGCTGTATTCAGCAGTTCGCTTCTTATAAATGGAGGGTAAAAAATGTCAAATCCAACAATTGCGATCGTCGGACGTCCGAATGTCGGGAAATCGACTATTTTCAACCGGATTGCCGGAGAACGAATCTCGATCGTTGAGGATACTCCGGGTGTGACGAGAGACCGAATTTATGCAACAGGTGAATGGTTAGGTCGAGAGTTCAGTATTATCGATACAGGTGGAATCGACTTAGGCGATGAGCCGTTTATGGATCAAATCAAACATCAAGCAGAAATTGCGATCGATGAAGCAGATGTGATCGTCTTCATTACGAGTGCCAGAGAAGGTGTGACGGATGCAGATGAACTTGTTGCTCGCCTTTTGTATAAGAGCAATAAGCCTGTGATTCTAGCGGTCAATAAAGTCGACAATCCAGAAATGCGTGCAGATATTTATGAATTCTATACATTAGGATTAGGTGATCCGTATCCAATATCCGGCAGTCATGGATTAGGGATCGGAGATGTGCTTGATGAAGCCGTTAAGCATTTTACAGAAGAAGCAGAGGAAGAGGATGAATCGATCATCAAATTTAGTTTGATTGGGCGACCAAATGTTGGGAAATCTTCGTTAATCAATGCGATTTTAGGTGAAGAACGTGTCATCGTTTCGGATATCGAAGGAACGACCCGGGATGCGATCGATACTCATTTTACAAGTGAAAATGGGCAAGAGTTCACTATGATTGATACTGCAGGAATGCGTAAAAAAGGAAAAGTTTACGAATCAACAGAGAAATACAGTGTCATGCGAGCGATGCGTGCCATCGAACGTTCCGATGTGGTTCTAATGGTCTTGAATGCGGAAGAAGGAATACGTGAACAGGACAAACGAATCGCTGGCTATGCTCATGAAGCTGGCCGTGGGATCATCCTAGTTGTCAATAAATGGGATCTGCTAAAAAAAGAAACCAATACCATGCGAGACTTTGAAGCGGAGATTCGTGATGAGTTTCAATACTTAGATTATGCCCCAATCATCTTTGTTTCAGCGGCAACGAAACAGCGGTTGAATCAGTTGCCAGCTTTGATCGAAGAAGTCAGCATGAATCAAAACATGCGTATCCCTTCTGCATTATTGAATGATGTGATCATGGATGCAGTAGCCATCAATCCAACGCCAACGGATAAAGGAAAACGATTGAAGATTTTTTATGCGACACAAGTTGCGGTCAAGCCACCAACATTTGTTATTTTTGTTAATGAAGAAGAGTTGATGCATTTTTCTTATGCGCGCTTTTTAGAGAATCAGATCCGGAAAGCATTTACTTTTGAAGGAACTCCGATTCGAATCATTCCAAGAAGACGAAAGTAGCGATTTTATCATACTTTGCTGCTTTTGACAAAGAATTCTATTCTTTTGACAGAAAAACGATAAATCCTAAAAAAAACAGTAGTAAAAACGTTAAAATCCTTGATATTACAACGTTCTTATGATAACGTTATATCAGAATATTGATGGATATCAATATTTGACAAAAAACTTGGACCACTCAAGATTTTTGTTGATGTATGACATCAAAAAAATAATCAGGAGGTGAAACCATCCATGGCAAATAAAGCAGAATTAATCGAAAAAGTTGCAGCAGCTACTGACTTGACAAAGAAAGACGCTACAGCAGCAGTAGACGCTGTCTTCTCAACAATTCAAGACGCTTTAGCTGACGGTGAAAAAGTTCAATTGATCGGCTTTGGTAACTTTGAAGTTCGTTCTCGTGCAGAACGCAAAGGACGCAACCCACAAACTGGTGAAGAAATCAAGATCCCTGCTAGCAAAGTACCTGCATTCAAACCAGGTAAAGCTCTTAAAGACGCAGTGAAATAATTGAGTCTTCCAAACCCTTGAGTAATCAAGGGTTTTTTTGTACATAAATTTACTTATCCCTATTTTCATCAAAAATCCAATGTAGATCCGTCTACTAAAAGTACATTTATCGGAGCAATTGCAAAAAAATTCAGAAAATTTATTGACAAGAATTTTTTTTCGCGCTATATTATTAAACAATTACAAGAAAACAGCAAATATTTTAATGAAGGAGCCATTTTTTATGCGCAATTTTAATCAATATTTATTAGTCATTATTATTGAGACCAGGACTTAGAACACGGAAGCAAAATTTATCCGTTTGTTTGAGTCCTATTTGCGTAAGTAAAATGGGATTCTGGCAAAGCATCCCAGTTTATTATAAACCGGGGTGCTTTTTTTTATGAAATAGGCGGGAGATGATGGAATTGAGAAGTGATCAGATAAAAAAAGGCATTGAAGCAGCTCCAGCAAGGAGTTTGCTTTATGCAACAGGACAAGTAAAAAATATCCAAGATATGAATAAGCCTTTTATTGCCATTTGCAACTCGTATATCGATATCGTACCTGGTCACGTCCATCTGCGAGAACTGGCAGATATTGCCAAAGAAGCCATTCGAGAAGCCGGGGGGATCCCTTTTGAATTCAATACAATTGGGGTAGATGATGGAATCGCCATGGGACATATCGGGATGCGTTACTCATTGCCAAGTCGTGAACTGATTGCTGACTCAGCTGAAACAGTCATCAATGCCCATTGGTTCGATGGTGTTTTTTACATCCCCAACTGCGATAAAATTACGCCTGGGATGATCTTGGCAGCTATGCGTACCAATGTGCCAGCAATTTTCTGCTCTGGGGGACCTATGAAAGCCGGGATTGATCCTAGGGGCCATCAGACGACATTATCTTCCATGTTCGAAGCAGTTGGCGCCTTTAAAGAGGGCAAAATGTCACAGGCAGATTTTGAATTCATGGAAAAAAATGCCTGTCCCACCTGTGGTTCCTGTGCCGGCATGTTCACAGCCAATTCTATGAACTGTCTTTTGGAGATTTTAGGGTTGGCATTACCAGGAAATGGGACGATTCTGGCAGTTTCGCAAGAACGGCGGGAACTTGTTCGCAAAGCGGCATTCCATCTGATGGATCTAGTGAAGAATCAAGTCAAGCCTCGGGATATCGTAACAGAAGAAGCCATCGATGATGCGTTTGCTCTTGATATGGCTATGGGGGGCTCTACCAATACCGTCTTGCATACATTAGCTATTGCGAACGAAGGGGAGATCGATTATGACTTGAGGCGGGTCAATGAGATTGCCGAACGAGTTCCTTATCTCTCAAAAATTGCGCCATCTTCCGCTTATTCCATGCACGATGTCCATACGGCTGGCGGCGTCTCTGCCATTATACGGCAATTGGTCGATATCAAGGGGGCGATCCATCCAGATCGGCTGACAGTCACAGGCAGAACCTTGCGGGAAAATGTCGCTCAGGCGACAATCAAAAATGAAGAAGTGATTCATCCAAAGGAGAATCCGTACAGCCCTGTCGGCGGCTTATCGATCCTTTACGGTAATCTTGCGCCTCAGGGAAGTGTCATCAAAGTGGGGGGTGTTGACCCAAGCATTCAGCTTTTTAAAGGAAAAGCAATTTGTTTCGATTCTCATGATGAGGCAGTAGCCGCGATCGACAATCATACGGTCCAAAAAGGGCATGTCGTGGTGATCCGCTATGAAGGGCCTAAAGGAGGTCCCGGGATGCCGGAAATGTTGGCGCCGACTTCGAGTATTGTTGGACGAGGGTTAGGCAAAGAGGTTGCACTGATCACAGATGGACGCTTTTCAGGAGCCACGAGAGGGATCGCAGTTGGGCATATCTCTCCTGAGGCGGCAGCCGGTGGTCCGATCTCTTTGATCCGTGATGGAGATGACATCGTGATTGATCTGCGAAATCGCTCATTGGAAGTATTAGTCTCAGAGGAAGAATTAATGCTGCGTGCACAAACACGTCCGAAGTTTCGGGCTAAAGTGAAGAAAGGCTGGCTGGCACGTTATACGGCATTAGTCACATCAGCAAATACCGGGGCGATCATGAAAATCAGCGAGGAGGAAGTTTAATGGAGAATATCCAGTTGAATGAAGTAACTAGGACCGGTGCAGAAGTGTTAGTCGATAGTTTGCAGAAACAAGCAGTAGAACTGATTTTCGGATACCCTGGCGGTGCTGTCTTGCCTTTATATGACCAACTCTACGATGCTGCGATTCCGAATATTTTAGCGCGTCACGAACAAGGTGCTGTCCACGCAGCAGAAGGGTATGCCAAAGCCACCGGGAAAGCCGGCGTTGTCCTAGTGACTAGTGGACCAGGAGCAACCAATGTGATAACAGGCATCGCTGATGCCATGAGTGATTCCGTTCCATTAGTGGTGATCACCGGTCAAGTAGCAACAGCCGGTATTGGCAAAGATGCTTTTCAAGAGGCGGATATTCTAGGGATCACATTACCGATCACTAAACATAATTACCAAGTTAGACATGTCGATGATTTGCCGCGAGTGATCGCAGAAGCTTTTCATATCGCTACCACGGGTAGAAAAGGTCCAGTGGTGATCGACTTGCCAAAAGATGTCACGCTTCAGCGGACAGCCGCAGTCATTGAACTGCCGATTGAGCGAAAAAGCTATCAACCCACCGTCTTTCCATCTATTTTGCAAATCGAGAAATTGATGAATTGTTTAAAACAAGCAAAACGTCCAGTTGTCTTGGCGGGAGCAGGGGTATGTGCCGCCAATGCAGCCGAAGAATTGCGTCTGTTTGTCGAAACCCATCATTTGCCGATTGTAACCACGCTCTTAGGTCTTGGATTGGTGCCAGCAGATCATCCCTTATTCTTAGGAATGGGGGGCATGCATGGCACGTATGCTGCGAATATGGCATTATCTGAAGCGGATTTGATCATCAATATTGGCTCACGTTTTGATGACCGATTAGCAACAGCCGGCAGTCAATTTGGACAACAGGCAATCATTGCTCATATCGATATTGATCCTGCAGAAATCGGAAAAGTCGTTCAAACAACTATTCCGATCGTGGCGGATGCGAAAGCAGCTTTGACCCAGTTGCTGCGCTATCCTGCGGAGGAATTAGATTGCAAGGAATGGCTCAATCGTTGTCAAAAACGGAAAAAAGAACATCCTTATCGGTATGACCGCGAGGAAACAAAGGAAATCAAGCCGCAAAAATTGATTGAAGAAGTGGGACGCTTGACGAAAGAGGAAGCCGTTATTGTTACCGATGTTGGTCAACACCAAATGTGGGTCGCTCAATACTATCCTTTTCGATTTCCCAAACAGCTGATCACTAGCGGAGGTTTAGGAACAATGGGGTATGGCATCCCCGCAGGCATAGGGGCAAAATTTGCTTGTCCTGAAAAAACGATAGTCGTTTTTGTAGGCGATGGCGGTTTCCAAATGACCAACCAAGAGTTTGCTCTGCTAAATGATTATGGTCTGGATGTCAAATTCATTTTGATGAATAACCGCTCTCTCGGGATGGTACGGCAATGGCAAGAAACGTTTCATAATGAACGCCGTTCTGCTTCTGTATTTGCTAAACAGCCAAATTTTGGCCAATTAGCAGAAGCATATGGCATCAATAGTGTGCGGATCGAAACCCCAGATCAATTGACCAACGATTTGGCCAATGCATTGCTAGAACCTGGTGCACGACTAATTGAGGTACTGATCTCGCCAACGGAACATGTGCTGCCAATGATTCCACCAGGAAAAGCCAATCATGAGATGATAGGAGTTTAAAAGACTATGAAACGTATCCTTGCTGCCATCGTGCATAACGAAGCTGGTGTTTTAAGCCGCGTCACCAGTGTGTTGAATCGTCGTCAGGTGAATATCGAAAGTATTTCAGTTGGGACCACCGAACAGCCGGAATTTTCGCGAATGACGATCATTATCAACGCAGAAAACCCACTGGAGACAGAACAAGTGACAAAGCAATTGAATAAGCAAATCGATGTCTTAAAAGTTTCAGATATTACAGAAGACCCCCATATTGAACGGGAATTAGTGCTGATCAAAGTGAACGCGCCAACGACTACACGTTCGGAGATCCAAGCTGTGATCGAACCATTTCGAGCCCACATCGTTGATGTTGCATTGAAGACTATCGTGGTTCAAGTAGCGGGAGACTCAGAGAAAGTAGCAGCCTGTATCGACGTGTTGCGGCCTTATGGAATCAAGCAAATGGCTCGTACCGGTGTGACAGGTTTCACTAGAGGTTAAATGCAAGAACAGTTGCTTTTAATAAAAAAAGATTTCGGAGGGAAGCATACATGGTAAAAGTATATTATAACGAAGTGACAGACAATTTAGGAGATAAGACTATTGCAATCATTGGTTACGGTTCTCAAGGACATGCCCATGCACAGAATTTACGGGATACAGGACACAACGTCGTGATCGGGATTCGTGCAGGAAAATCAGCTGAGAACGCAAAGAATGATGGATTTACCGTGCTTCCAGTTTCTGAAGCTGTACAACAAGCAAATGTTGTGATGATCTTAGCTCCTGATGAGATCCAAGGAGAACTTTACGAGAAGGAAATTGCGCCTAATCTTTCTGCAGGGGATGCATTAGCCTTTGCTCATGGCTTTAATATTCATTTTGAGGTCATCACGCCTCCAAAAGAGGTGGATGTCTTCCTGGTGGCACCTAAAGGACCAGGCCATTTGGTGCGCCGGACCTTTAGCGAAGGATTTGCTGTCCCTGCGTTGTTTGCTGTTTATCAAGATGCTACTGGCAATGCACAAGAGACAGCCTTGTCCTATGCCAAAGGAATCGGGGCTACAAGAGTCGGTGTACTAGAAACAACGTTCAAGGAAGAGACGGAAACAGACTTGTTTGGGGAACAAGCCGTATTATGTGGCGGACTGACAAGTATGATCGAGACTGGGTTTGAAACGCTGGTAGAAGCCGGCTATCAGCCAGAACTAGCCTATTTTGAAGTTTGTCACGAAATGAAACTGATTGTTGACTTGATTTATGAAGGAGGATTCGCCAAGATGCGTGATTCAATCTCCAATACAGCAGAATATGGGGATTATGTCTCTGGTTCACGAATCATTACCGAACAAACAAAAGCCAATATGAAGAATGTCTTGAAAGATATTCAAAACGGCACGTTTGCCAAAGGTTTTATTGCGGATAATCAAGCTGGTTTTCCGGAATTCAAAAAAATGCGGGAACAAAACGGGAATCATCCAATCGAAAAAGTTGGGTCAGAATTAAGAAAAATGATGCCTTTTGTTACGAAAGATTAAGGAGGAACAGTGATTGCTGGTATCTGTCGATCAAATAGAACAAGCACATGAAAGCTTGCAATCAGTCGTTTCAAAGACTCCTTTACAGCATGATCGGTTTTTATCCGAGAAGTATCAAGCGACTGTCTTACTGAAACGAGAGGATCTTCAGAAGGTCCGATCGTTTAAATTGCGGGGGGCATATTATGCAATCGCACAGCAAGATCCGGCTATACTGAAGCGGGGGGTTGTCTGTGCAAGTGCCGGCAATCATGCCCAAGGGGTCGCCTATACCTGTCATGAATTGAAAGTGTCGGCGGTTATCTTTATGCCGACGACGACACCGCAACAAAAAGTAGCGCAAGTTTTGTTTTTTGGCGGTGATTTTGTCCGTATCGAACTTGTCGGTGATACCTTCGATGCTTCCGCCGAGGCAGCCCAACACTATGCCGAAGACCATCAAATGGCGTTTATTGATCCCTTTGATGATCCCGCCATTATTGCAGGCCAAGGAACATTGGCAGTTGAACTGCTGGCAGAAGCAAAGCAGCGCAATTATTCTATCGATTATGTTGTGGCAGCAATTGGCGGTGGCGGGTTGATCAGTGGTGTTGCAACTTATTTGAAAGCAAAACAGCCTACAATCTTAATGGTTGGTGCTGAACCTCTAGGCGCCGCTTCGATGCAGGCGGCTTTTGATAATCATGGTCCGACCACATTAGAGCAGATCGATAAATTTGTAGATGGAGCAGCTGTCAAAAAAGTCGGTCAATTGACCTACCAGCATGCAGCCCAGTACGTCGATCGATTAGTAGCGGTAGATGAGGGTTTAATTTGCCAAACTATCTTGGACTTATACAGTAAACAAGCAGTTGTGGCAGAACCAGCGGGAGCACTGAGTGTCGCCGCTCTGGAATTGATCAAAGAAGAGATTAAAGGGAAAACCGTTGTTTGTATTATCAGCGGCGGCAATAACGATAGTACTCGAATGGCAGAGATTGAGGAAAAGTCCTTGATTTATCAAGGCTTAAAACATTATTTTGTGGTCAATTTTCCTCAAAGACCTGGGGCGTTGAAAGAATTTGTTAGCAATATTTTGGGTCCTACGGATGATATCACTCGATTTGAATATACCAAAAAAATCAATCGCGGAACAGGACCAGTACTGTTAGGGATTCTGCTAAAAAGGCAGGAAGATCTGCCCCCACTACTGGCGCGAATGTCAAGATTTGATCCACAATATATTGATTTGCGGGACAATCAATCTCTCTATACTCTTCTTGTTTGATTTTATGAACCAAGCGTTACGAAACAAACGACCTTTTTAAAAAAAAGAGGTCGTTTGTTTTTTGATTTCAAATCCATGGCTTTCCCTCATCCTTTCGCTAGTTAGTAGGTGAAATGGTTGATTCTTGTTATAATAGAAGTAACAAATCGTAGATGGGGGGCGGATGTATGGAATTTGTCTTTTCTAGAAAAGAACAGCAGACGCAAATCTTGTATGGAGAAACATTGAATGCTGTTTTACGGACGCAGGAAATTTCCAATGATCAAGTCATCATTCTCACAAACCAGCGGTATTATGATCGTTTCTCTGAAAAACTGACCCGTTTGTTTTTACCCAAAGAAGTCAGCTGGTATATTTGTACCAATCAAATGTATTGCAATAATTTTACGGAATTTCAGGCCTTTATGTCCTTCCTAAGCCGCTTTTCGAAACAGGAGAACTATTTGATCGTGGGTTTCGGCAATGAAGGTGTGCTGGCGTTAAGTAGTTTTATTCACTACACGTCGATTCTGACTAGCGATCTTTGGTTGATCCCGGTGTCTTTACGGGCGTTAGCTAAAAGTGTCAAAGAATCTGCGATCATTGTTAAGAAACCAGATATTCCTGTTTTGCAAAGTCCCAATGTACCGCAAGTGGTCGTATACGATCAAACGATTGCTGAAAAACAAAAAGATGGGAAGTTGGTGGACTTACTTGTATTGATTCGTTGCGGACTGCTCACGGATCAAGCTTTTCTGCGGGAACTCTTTCGCACGTTTCTGACAGAAAAACAAGTAAACAATCGTTCGTTTGCAGCATATACAGATCGGGTGATCCAAGCCTATCAAGCAAACGGTGCAGCACTTGAAGAATATGGACAAGTCTTTACAGATGCTTTTTATAAGACTGAAAATGGACATTTGCTGTCTGATGCAATGAAACTTTTTTATGGCCTACTCTTTCACTTAATCTGGAATGTTCAACAACAGCAGTTAGCAGTCAAATTAGATAAGCTTTGCTTGTGGCTTGACCAACTAGGGTTTCCTTTAGTATTGCCTGACCAACTATCTTTAAGCGACTATTTTCAGCAAGTTCTGCTGTTACAGAAAAAAGAGAAAAAACTGCTTTTTTTATCAGAAATTGGTACAATAGGGGGCAGAACCAGCGCATTAGAAGAGGATCTCGTCCAGACAATGAGCGCTTACCAAACAATAATCAATCAGATAAGAGGAACTTAGATGGAAACATACAGTGAAAAAATGTTACAGGCATTAGCAGCCGAGAATTTAGCTGATGCGCAATTGAATTTTGCAAAAGCCCTGCAATCAGATCAAAATGAAGTCTTAGCCGAATTAGGAGAAGAATTGATCCAAATCGGCTTTTTAGAAGAAGCAAGAGAAGTATTTGATACACTGCAAGAACGTGTCCCCGAAAATGAAGAATGGTTGCTATCGTTAGCAGAAATTGCTATGGAAAATGATCAAATCGACGAAGCTTTTGATTATCTAGATCGAATCACACCGCAAAGCTCTTTTTATCCACGAGCGTTATTGATCAGTGCTGATCTCTATCAATTGATTGGGATCCCCGAAGTCAGTGAAGCAAAATTATTGGAAGCTCAAAAGCTGCTGCCCAAAGAATCGCTGATTCGTTTTGCACTAGCGGAATTGTATTTTTCAACCGACCGTTATCAAGAAGCGGCAGAGTTTTATCAAGGATTACTAAAGGAAAATATCCAGGAAATCACAGGTATTTCCTTATTGGAACGGACCGGAGCCGCATTGAGTATGGCTGGGAAATTTGAAGAAGCCATCGAATATCTGGAAGCAAGTCTAGCTGAGGATCAAACAGATGACCGTCTATTCCAAACCGCTTTAGTTTACTTACAATTAAAAGAAAATGAGCATGCGATTCGATATTTGCAGCAGTTGCGGGCACTGAATCCGCAATACCGTTCCTTGTATCTCTATTTAGCAGAGGCATTACAAGAAGAAGAGCAACTGGAAGAGGCACAAACTGTCATTGAAGAAGGAATCCATGAAGATCCATTTCAAGTGGATTTTTATCATTTTGCATCAGAAAATGCGTATCGGTTGCATGACAGCGAAGCAGCCGAATCCTTCTTATTAAAAGCCCTTGAGACGGGGGAAAAAGAAGATGAAACTCTGCTTACACTGAGTAATCTTTATTTGAATGAAGAGCGTTGGCAAGAAGCTGTGTTGGCTATCGAGAAGATGGAAGACAATGAACAACCCCATGCTCTATGGAATTTAGCACAGGCTTATAACGCGTTAGAAGAGTTTGACCAAGCAGCGAAGTTCTATGAACAAGCGAATGAAGGATTGCAGCATGAACCAGCTTTTATGAAAGAATATGGATTGTTCTTAAGAGAAGAAGGACGATTATCAGAAGCTCTACCTTTACTGAGACATTATCTGGCTCACGAACCTGGTGATCTGGAAGTGCAATCGATCGTGGAGGATCTATTAGAAAGATAGGTGAGGGAAATGAACATCAATGTACAAGAAAAGAAAAAATTTCTCAATTGGTTAGTTTCTACTGTATCATTCAGCCGACGAGAAGTTTCTTGGGTTCTGAACTACCTAGCAAATCATGAAGCCATTTTGACAAATGTTCATATTGTTGAAGGGGCGATGCAGACAGATCGGGGGTTGAGTGTTCGCAGTACAGAGATTGGCGGCGAGCCATTTGTGTTGACGATCCAGAATCAAACCTTTTATGATATCGATCAAATTTTTCACGAAATCAGGATGAATTGGAAACAGCCGCTTTATTTAGAATGTATCTTTCCAAATCCTTGGGAAAAACCACTTTATTTAGCTGTTCTGGAGGACAATCCTTTTGAACGGTGGAATGACCATGTTGACGAAGAAGTACAAAAAAATGTGACAGAATATCTTGACAAAGAAGCTATGCAGCTAAAAATTGAGAAATTATACCGCCAAATCGATCTTGCTTTGGAAAATGGGGATCGGGATGCTTTTTTGGAATTATCGGATGAAGTCAACCGCTTCAAACTCGATCAAAAAGAAAAAAGTCATTAATAAAGCTATTAAAAAGCGCTATGTGAAGTAATAAAAACTAGTGGAACAGAAAAGAACCGCAAGAAAGAAGAGGACTCCCAGCACCGAGCGTTCGTCGTTTGCAACAGTGTGCGGGAGAAATCAAGTTTCTTGCGGTTTTTTCTTTATAATTAGATAGGATGGAAGAATGGGGTTATCTTTTTGATTTTGCTGCCTTGCGTTGCAAAAATCGTGATTTAGGACGTAAATAAGTGAAGCCTTCCCCTTCGACTTCATGGACATTGATCACCGACACGAACGCTTGTTGATCGAAGTCGGCAACGATCCGTTTGACCTCTGAAATTTCCCGGCCGCTTACTACCATATAAATGATCCGTTTGTTACCACCGGAATAGGCTCCTTCCCCATTTAAAAAGGTGACGCCTCGTTCCAATTCATTCATTAAGACAGGGGCAATTTCTTCACTATGATTACTGATAACAATGATCCCTTTTGCTGAATAGCCGCCATCTAGGATCGAATCAATCACGCGAGCGAAAACATAGGAAAAGATTAGCGTGTACATCATGCGTTTCAAATCGATATAGGTTAAGGAAAGCAATAGAACGAAAACATCAAAGATCAAGAGAGAACGACCAATCGTGATCCCAAAGTTCTTTTCTAGGATCCGGGCTAATACATCCACGCCACCTGTTGTCCCACCAACTTTATAAACAACACCACTGCCGATCCCTGCAATTAGTCCTGCGAGTAACGCAACGATCAGTAAGTCATGCTGCAGATCGATCAATAATGGAACCGTCTGCCAGAAACCTAACCAAAATGAAAGACCAAAGGTTCCAATCACTGTATAGACTAGCGAACGTCTGCCAAGAATCTTACCTCCTAGCAAAATGATTGGGATATTCAAAATCAGTGTACTGTAAGCGGGATTGATGCCCCACAATGCGCGCATGATCAACGTGATCCCGGTGACGCCGCCTTCAGCTAAATCATTAGGTATATTTAAATAGACGAGACCAAAACCATAGACACTCGTTCCTAGAACAATTAAGGCAATATCGCGGACTGTCCGCCACGAAAAAAAAGATCGCATCCTGTTTCCCCCATTTCTAAATCTCACAAGTACCAATTTAGCACGAAATTTGGCATTAAACAATATGAGCAAGTCGATCCTCTATCTAGGCAGGTGCGTTTTCTTTTGCTAAAATGTGAAAGAAAGGGTGAAGAGGATGACAGAAAAACGTTCACTATATGAGATGCAAGAAGAAGTCGATGCCTATATCCAACAATTCAAGGCGGGGTATTTCAGCCCTTTAGCACAGATGGCCCGACTTACTGAAGAAGTCGGCGAGTTGGCAAGGGAAGTCAATCATCACTATGGGGAAAAGGCCAAGAAGAAGACGGAAGTCGAGAAAACAGTTGCTGAAGAACTAGGTGATGTCCTTTTTGTCACCATGATCATGGCAAATTCCATGGGTATCGATTTGACGGAAGTTTTTGAATCCAATATGAAAAAGTTCAACCGCAGAGATGCGTATCGCTTTGAAAGAAAAGATGGGAAAATGAATGAAGCTGACTAAGTTACCACAAGAATTTGAACAAGCAATCCCTGTATTGCAAAGAATCGAAGCAGCCGGGTTTGATGCCTACTTTGTGGGAGGAAGTGTCAGAGATACAATCTTAGGACAGCCAATCCATGATGTAGATATTGCAACAAGTGCCTTTCCAGCTGAGATCAAAGAACTTTTTCCTCGTACCATCGATTTGGGTATCGAGCACGGAACAGTCCTTGTTTTATGGGAAAATGAACAATATGAGATCACGACTTTTCGGACAGAAGAAGCCTATCAAGATTTCCGTCGGCCAGACAAAGTTGCTTTTGTGCGCTCTTTGGCTGAAGATTTGAAGCGCAGAGATTTTACAATCAACGCTTTTGCTCTGAAAAAAGATGGTGAAATCATTGATTTGTTTGATGGACTGGCAGACCTGCAACTGAAAATTCTGCGAGCAGTGGGTCAGCCGCACGAACGATTTCATGAAGATGCACTACGTATGATGCGGGGCTTGCGCTTTGTCAGTCAACTGGGCTTTACATTGGAACCACGAACATTTGAGGCAATTTATGACAATCATCAGCTATTGGCAAAAATATCCGTGGAGAGAATCACCATTGAGTTCGTCAAATTGCTGTTAGGGGCACATCGCAATTCAGCTCTAAAGGCTTTTGTAGCGACTGAATGTTATCTCTATTGTCCAGGACTGAAACAAGCCGGTGAAGCTCTGTTGCGAATGGCTGATTTACCGGAGAGACCATTGAACAATGAAGCTTCTGCCTGGACACTATTGATTGACCAGATTGGACTTTCTACAGCAGAAGTTCGTCCTTTTTTGAAGCAATGGAAGTGTTCCAATGAATTGATTCGGATGGTCCAATCGTTATTCGAGGGAGTATTGTTGCGGAAAGCAGGGCCGTTTAGTGATGAAGCATTGTACCATCTGGGCAGCGAGGCCGCTCGACTATCAGAAGAATTGCTATACTATTACGGACAAGAGGTAGATCCCTCTGTTAGTCAAGCTCGCTACCAGGCGTTGCCAATCCATTCACTTAAAGACTTGGCCATCAATGGGCGCGACTTGCTGAGCCACTTTGACCAATCCGGCGGTCCTTGGATGAAAGAAGTGCTAGCAGCTGCCGAAAAAGCGGTGATTGAGAAACGAGTCGCAAATGAAGAGAAAGCATTATTGGCTTTTGCCAAAACAATCGTATTAAATAACCTATAAATAAGCAGGTGAGAAAACAATGATCGAAAAAGAATTTTTGGTTACCGAGGAAGATACAGCTCTTGCAGTTGGATCGGGAGGACTGCCTGTCTTAGCGACCCCTCGTTTGGCTGCCATGGTAGAAGCTGTCTGTTTTGAAGCATTGGAATCGCGTATAGCGTCTGGTAAGACAACAGTAGGAACACAATTTACGATCGAGCACCGGGCGGCTTCAGGAATCGGTGCAACCGTTCAGGTATGCTGTGAAGAGATCTCGAATGAAAAGACGTATGAGTTTACTTTTCGTGTCTATGAAAACGATCAACTGCTAGCGACAGGTACGCATCATCGAGCGGCGGTCGATATCGAAGGTTTTTTAAAAAAAGTGAGCGAGAAAGAAAGTTAATTTGTGCTCCTTAGCAGACAATGTGTTAAAATTGAAATGTATTATTAAAAAAAAGGAGCGTTATGTCATGGCAAGAGAAATGAAAGCATTGAAATTTTATTTCCGTAATGGAGAAACATGGACGATTGAGCGCCGTTATATTGGAGATTTGTGGATCAAGCAAATCACTACTAGTTTTGGCCGCATCCACGGAAGCGAATTTGTTGAGATCCATCCATGTGCAGGATTCAAAATTGAAATCTTCCAAGAAGGGGATCATGTTGCAACACATGATATCAATTTAGGTGGATTGGAATTAGGCATGTTCGCCCGCGCTTTGAAATACGAAGATATTGAACGAATGGAAATTCTTTACCGTAATGGAACACCTGATCTTGTGTACTTCCCATACAAAGACAAAGATACTGAAGGATTAGATAACGTTTATCAATCAACAAAAATCAGTGAAAAAACAAAAAGCCTTTATATTGTGATTGATCCAAACCAAACAGTCGAAGACGTTTACCAAGAACATTTTGAAGAATAAAAAAAAGCAGAACTGAGAGCTTCTCTCTGGTTCTGCTTTTTCATTACAATCACTGATAAGTGCGAAAAAAGTCGGTATATTTTTTTAATAAAAGATAGTCTTGACTGACGGCATCTTTAAGTATGATTTTGTCTCCAAGCAAGCTTTTACGAGCATTTTGGATGATGCGGTGTTGAATATCATGATCGATCAAGTAATCGATCTCAGTACGTTTGATTTCCGGAGAAGCACTCTCGCGATTTTTTTCAAGATACTGCAAAAGATCATATTCAAGATGTCCGGCATCATTGATTACTCGTTTGTATTCGATTTTGTCTACCTTCACACGATCACGCTCCTTTATATGATAAGTTACCTTATTTCCGGAGTAATGTAAAAAAAATCTATATGAATTAGTAAATTTTTAAACACCTGTTTGGTATTGCATCAAAACTACTTTACGCTTAGAAGAAACAGCTAGATGTGTCGCAAGACTTAAACAGAAAATGAAAACAAAGGAGAAACAGATGAAAAAAGCAAGAGTTATCGTTGTTAGTGGAGTGACTGCTTCAGGGAAAACCACCTTTATCCAAAAGGTCGCCAATCTATGTCCCGGTACAGCAGTTTTATCTTTTGATGATTATAGTATCGATGCATTGCCTTCTGCACCATCCTCTGAGGCTCTGTTAAACGAACCCTACGAAGCAATCAATCAATTTGATATTCAACCATTGATAAATGACCTAAAACAAATCATTCATCACTGTGCGCTGATCTTGATCGATTTTCCGTTTGGGTATGTCCATCAGCAACTCGCACCTGCTATCGACAAGGTCATTTATTTAAGAACACCTCTGGATATTGTCTTGGGTAGACTAATCATTAGAGACTTTCAACAACAGCCAGAGAAAATTATTAATTGGGTCACGGGGTATCTAGAGGAAGCGCGACCGCTTTTTTTGATGCACGAAGAAATTGTTTCTCCACAAGCAGATTATATTCGAGATGGGACGATTGATTTTCAAGACCAAATGACTTGGTTCAAAGAAGAAGTTCTAGCGGAAAAAACGATTTTCGCAGAATGATTGTTGGAATTGGGAAAAATACTTGTCACGTAAAGAATAAGGTCATCTTTTGAGAGATAAAAAAAGGGGATCTTAATTTTCTAGGTAATCAAAGGGAAAATTGGGGTAAGCAAAACTTTCTTTGATTCTATACTTTCCCTTGCTGTATTATTATTTATACGCATATTTAGTCTATAGTTAAAAAATAGCATTATTAACAATTAAAAACAAGTTACGATTTTGTCATCTATCTATTTTAAAGTGAACATATGGGTATAGCTCAAAAATAAAAAGCCAACTGCAATGCTTGTTTATCAGCAAGTGCAGTCGGCTTAAAATGAATTATTTTGTTTCACGGTGTAAAGTAACTTTTCTTTCACGTGGGCAATATTTTTTCTTTTCCAAACGATCAGGATTGTTACGTTTGTTTTTGTTTGTTAAGTAGTTGCGTTCTTTACAAGAAGTGCACTCTAATGTGATGTTTACGCGCATGTTTTTCCCTCCCATATATTCAAGAATCCTCTAAGATTTCTCTCAGACTAAAATATAATAGCATGTTTGGCAAAGGAATGCTAGTAGTTTAATGAAATTTGTTAAGTAATTTTACTTGACGATTTTTTGAATGAAATCAACCATTTTCATCCAATTTATTTTTCACGTCTTCGATCATTTTTGTATAAGCAATCGGTCCGTTATACAGCCAGCTGGATTCAGGTCCAAACTCCCAAAGATTTCCTTCTTTGACCGCTTTAAGATTTTGCCAAACTTGGTCTTTAAAAAAGTCGGCTCCTTGATCGCTATTTACTAGAATCAGGTAATCAGCATCTAATTCAGCTAATTTCTCCAAAGAAACGGCAGACCAGTCAGCTGTCGCTGTTTTGCTGATCTCAGAAACAAGTGGCGGTACAGAGAATCCTAGTTCATGATAGAGGAGCTGACCGCTGGAACGATCGTCAGCAACCATAAAAGCGGAATTGTTGGTGACCCAGAGAACAGCCACCAACTTCCCATTGATTTTACCTGAAAATTCTTGCTTAGTTGTTTTTACTAAGTCATCATAGTCTTTTTCTACTGTTTTTGCTTGATCTTCTTTATGAAGAACTTTTGCGATATCTGTCAAACGGTCTCGCCAAGAGACATTTTCACCATTTTTGACTACATAAGTAGGGGCGATTTTGCTGTATTGTGCATATTTATCCCCTTCAACCATCGTATTGCTGTCGATCAGCAACAAGTCTGGTTCATAACTTAAGACGTCCTCATAGGGCAAGTCGTAGCTGATCCTTGGTACATCACTTAGTTTCTCTTGCAAATAGCCTTGATCACTGTTATTACCAACAGTCCATTGTGCTACCGGTGTGACGTTCAAGGCTACTAAGTAATCTTCTAAATAACTGCCGATGATTCGCTTTGGATTATCGGGGATTGTTACTTCATGTCCAGCCGCATCTTTCAGCGTTGCCGTCTCAGCTGAGGAAGATGACTTGGTATTATTGGAATTAGCTGAACAAGCACTCAATGCTGTTAAGCTGACTAGGGTACAAGACAGCCAAAAAAGTGTTTTTATGGTTCGTTTTTTCATTAGGTTCCTCCTTATGGGATAAATGAGAATCATTCTCACTTTCTTTTTGTCATTATCACGAAGAAAAAGTGATTTGTCAATCCCTGGTTTTTTACTTTGAAGCATTGACGGATAGAAGGAAAACCGTCATAATTGATAATCATTATCAATAGAATTTTGAGGGAAAGATATGGCAAACTTACGCACGGTCGATTTGACTATCGGCTATCAAAAACAAAAAATTGTGCAAAAGATAACAATCGACATCCCAGAAGGGAAGATCATTGGTTTGATTGGACCTAATGGGAGTGGCAAGTCGACTTTTCTAAAAGCATTAGCCCGAATCCTGCTACCTATGGAAGGGGAAGTTTATCTAAATGAACAGAATCTACAAACGATCAAAACGAAGGAAGTCGCAAGCCAGATTGCTTTGTTGTCACAAGTCAGTGATTCTTCCATCGGATTAACCATTCGAGAGATCGTTTCTTATGGTCGTTTTCCTTATCAAAAAGGGCTAGGTCGGTTGACCGCAAAAGATTATCAAGCCATTGAATGGGCATTAGCTGCGACAGATTTGACCGAACTAGCGGATGCTAGTATCCACACGCTTTCAGGAGGTCAGAAACAGCGGGTTTGGATCGCTATGGCTTTGGCACAAGATACAGAGATTGTTATCTTAGATGAACCGACGACTTTTTTAGATCCGGCACATCAACTAGAAGTGCTGTTATTGTTAAAACGAATCAATGAAAAATATGGGAAAACGATCATTATGTCGATTCACGATCTGAATCATGCATCTCGATTTTCTGATTATATTTTTGCCTTAAAAGAAGGTCAATTAATGACTTGGGGGACACCAGAAGAAGTTTTGACCCATTCATGGCTCCAACAATTGTTCGCTATCGAAGCTGTTTTAGGTACGTTTCCCAATAGTTCGAAACCGTTGCTTTTGACCTATGAATTAGGAGCCAACACATGAAAAAATTTACGATTCTTTTGCTTGTTCTAAGCGGATTATTGGTCGCTGTGTTTTTTCTGGCATTGACGCAAGGGGCAGCTGATATTCCCTTAATAACTATTAAAGAGGCCTTTTACGCATTTGATCCAGAAAATCAAACCCATCAAGTGCTTAGAAATATCCGTTTGCCGCGGATCTGTGCTTCGTTTATTGTTGGCAGCAGTTTTGCTGTAACTGGTGCCATCATGCAAGGAGTCACCAAAAATTCGCTAGCAGATAGCGGTTTACTAGGAATCAATAGTGGGGCTGCAGTCGGATTAGCCGTTGCATTTATCTTGTTTCCCTCACTACAACCGAATCAGGCAGCGTTGTTTTCTTTCTTAGGCGCTTTTCTAGCTACTTCTTTTTTATTTTTGTTGACGAAGTATTCAAGGATCGGTATGACGCCGACTGGATTGATTCTAGCAGGTGTTGCATTGAGTTCTTTTTTTTCTGCGATTAGTCAAGTATTATCTTTACAATTTGATTTGAATCAAGACTTGGCCTTTTGGTTTATTGGCGGTGCAGCAAATGTAACGTGGACACAATTACAAGTGATCACCCCTATTTATCTGGTGGCGCTCTTCATCATCCTAGGACTCGGGAAATCTTTGAATTTGCTGGCTATGGGAGATGAGACGGCAATCTCTTTAGGCAAACATCCTGAACGGATTCGACTTGTTTCTTTAGCCGTAGTTGTTCTATTAGCTGGGATGGCTGTTTCACTGGTGGGACCGGTCAGCTTTATTGGATTGATGGTCCCTCATGTGATTCGCGGACTGATTGGCAAAAATTATCAAATGATCTTACCTTTGACGATAGTGGCGGGGGGAATATTGGTAATCTTAGCAGATTGGGTAGGACGAATCATTCAGCCACCTTTTGAAACGCCTTTTGGAATCATGATGGCTTTGATTGGAGTTCCTTTCTTATTAGTGAAGATTCGGAGGGAACAGCTATGAAGAAAAAAATCGGTTTCCTTTTTGTTTTGGTTCTTCTGGCGTTTTGTGGCAGTATCATGGTGGGAAAGACGTTCTTTTCTTTTGATCTCTGGCTCGCTCTTTGGCAACAAACTCTAACAGCTAGCCAGTCATTGATATTCTTCGATTTCCGACTTCCTCGAGCAGTACTGGCACTGATTGCTGGAAGTGCGTTTGGCTTCTCAGGTTTTTTGTTACAGGGAGTAACCAGAAATGAGTTGGCGGATGCAAGTATTTTAGGAATCAATAATGGAGCTGGCTTATGTGTCATGCTCTACTTAGGCTTTTATGCCCAGGGCTCCCAGCTGTTACCACTAATTGGTATGATTGGCGGACTATTAGCTGCACTGCTAGTCTATGCTATCGCTTATAAACAGCGGCAGCTGCTTTCAATGGAGCGAATTTTATTATCTGGAATTGCTGTTAATGCTGGACTTGCTTCTGCGTCGTTATTATTGACTGTTCAATTGTCAAAAGAACGATATAGTTTTGTTACGGCATGGCTTTCGGGGACTATCTGGGGAACTTCGTGGACGCAAGTACTAAGTTTGCTGCCTTGGTTCTTGATTCTAGGATTGTTGGCATTCATGATTACACCTTTGATCAATTTACTGGGTTTTGGAGAAGAACAGGCGATCAGTTTAGGTGTTCCCCTAAATCTTTTGCGCACCGGTTTGTTGTTCGTAGCAATTGGCCTGGCCGCAAGCAGTGTTGGCTATACTGGAAACTTATCTTTTATTGGTTTATTGGCGCCCCATATCGCTAAACGATTGATTGGCAAAGAATCTCGTTGGGCATTGATAGCAGCGGGAATGATTGGTGCTATTTTGGTGCTAGTCAGCGACACAGTCGGCCGTCTTTTACTTCAAAGTGGCGAAATTCCTGCTGGTATCGTGATTGCGATCATTGGTGCTCCGTACTTTTTGTTTTTGCTGATTCGTCAAAAAACGCAGTCGTGAGAATTTTTTCACGATTGCGTTTGCTATTTGAGTCCGGTTTTTGGTACTATTCGGAGTAGGAGTTGGTTAATTATGGATAAAAAAATTTTGCGTGAACAAGGGCTAACCCGACTCAAGCAACTGGATCCACGAACAAAGCAAACCAAAGAGCAGATCATTCAGTCTTTGTTGTTTGCTTCCGAAGAGTGGCTCGAAGCAGAATCCATTGGCGTGATTCGGTCATTGCCGTTTGAATTTGATACAAAGCCGATTTTTGAGCGCGGATTTCACTCTGGCAAACAAATTGCCGTGCCACGTTCTGTGAGAAAGAAACTTCACTTTTATCAAGTGGAACCACAGACTGAATATCAGCTTTCCAGTTTTGGGGTAGAAGAGCCTCTTTCTCAAAAAAAAATCGATGCATTGGACCTGGATCTTTTGATCGTTCCTGGTTTGATTTTTTCTCATGAGGGATGTCGGATTGGTTTTGGCGGCGGTTATTATGATCGGTTTCTGGCAGATTTCCAAGGGAAAACTGTGTCATTGGTTTTTGCAGAACAATTTGATGTCCGGTGGCAACCTGATTCTTTTGATATTCCGGTCCAGAAAATAATCACTGATAAAGTTTCTTTCGGAGAAAAAGGAGTAGACAATGAATAAACAAATGAAACGCTGGCTTAATCGTCCAATCTTTACTTATACGTTTTTAGCCATCCAGACGTTAGTCTTTATTATCGGCTATATTAGTCCGATGACTCAAGTGATGGGGGTGATGTTTGGCCCTTATGTTGCATACATGAACGAGTATTGGCGTTTTGTAACGCCGATTTTCATTCACTTTGGTCTCGCTCATTTTGCAGTGAATTCTGTTATTCTTTATTTTATGGGTCAACAGGTGGAAGCGATCTACGGTCATGCTCGTTTCTTCATTTTGTATTTGATGAGTGGGGTTATGGGGAACGCGATGAGTTTTGCCTTTAATCAGGCCGGTGTCCAATCTGCAGGTGCGAGCACGTCATTGTTTGGTCTGTTTGGTGCTTTTCTGATTCTGGGACTCCACTTTAAGAATGATTACCAGATCCAAGCGATGGTTCGTCAATTTGCATTGTTCGTTGTCTTGAATTTCGTATTTGGTCTATTTGATCAATCGATTGATATTTGGGGACATGTCGGAGGAATCTTAGGAGGATTCATCTTAGGCAATGCATTGGCTTTACCAAAGAACTTCGGGAAATATTCGATTCATACCCGCATTCTTTCCGCCATTGTTTTTCTTTTTTTACTGGCAGTTTTTGTGATATATGGTTTAAAAAAGTATCAAATACTTGTATAATAAGCAGGAAGTGTGTTTATGGAAACGTTATATGACGTACAACAACTATTGAAACAATTTGGTGTCTATATTTATGTTGGCAAGCGAATCTATGATATCGAGTTGATCCAGATGGAAGTCAAAAATCTTTATGACAGCCGTTTGATCGATCGAGATACCTATTTGACCGCTTGGCGCATTTTAAAGCGTGAACATCGGATTGAAGAAAGCCGGGAGGAAAATAAGTGATGGACAAAAAAATCATCGGGATTGATCTAGGAGGAACAACAGTCAAGTTTGCTGTGTTGACTTCTGAAGGAGAGATTCAACAAAAATGGAGCATCGATACCAATATTCTTGATGAGGGTTCTCACATCGTACCAGAGATCATTGCATCAATCAATCATCGTCTGGATTTGTATGGCATGAAAGCAGAAGACTTCATTGGGATCGGTATGGGGACTCCAGGAAGTGTCGATCGCAAAAAAGGAACAGTTATCGGTGCTTACAATTTGAATTGGAAAACGTTGCAACCTGTCAAAGAAGCGATTGAAAAAGGGACAGGGATTCCTTTTGCTATCGATAACGATGCCAATGTTGCTGCGTTAGGCGAACGCTGGAAAGGCGCAGGTGACAACAATCCCGATGTGATCTTTATCACCCTCGGTACAGGTGTTGGCGGTGGAATCATCATGGAAGGACAACTTTTGCATGGTGTAGCAGGCTGTGCAGGAGAAATCGGGCATATTACTGTAGATCCAGAAGGATTTGAATGTACTTGTGGGAAGCGTGGTTGTTTAGAGACCGTGTCAAGTGCGACGGGTGTCGTTCGGGTAGCAAGACATTTGGCGGAAGAGTATGCTGGCGATTCTGAATTGAAAAAAAATCTGGATAATGGCGAAGATATTTCCAGCAAAGATATTTTTGAAGCGGCCCAAGCGAAAGATCCGTTTGCATTGATGGTAGTAGATAAAGTCTGCTTCTATTTAGGCCTTGCTTGTGGAAACTTGGGCAATACACTGAATCCTTCAAGTATTGTACTGGGTGGCGGTGTCTCAGCAGCAGGTGAAT
>NZ_JBDGBK010000047.1:0-24352 GCF_040910045.1 Enterococcus sp. RTP21361st1_A6_RTP21361_211029
GAGTCGTTACGAAGGAGTTGACCAGACGATCTTCTTTTTGAGTCAATTTGATGCTGGATTTTTCTTGGTAAGGGTATTTGTATCCACCCATTTTTAATTGGTATCTTGATTTGACAATGATGAAAAAAGCAATACTGATCACTGCAGCTACCAATAAGCTAATGCCGATTTCTAAAGGGGTAAGCACTTTATAATAAGTGATCTTGCCTGTCTCACGATCCACATGATAGTGACCGCCGGGAACCCCCGCTTCTACATAGCTGGCTGCATTCTCCAAGTAGACCCGGGCGGCTTGATAGTAATTACCCGCCGTCATCTGATCATAAATATTATCCAACATATCATCAAGACGAGCGTCGTTGATATAATCGAGCATATTTCCTGAGGTGGACACATGAAGATTACGGTTGCCCATATCGATCATCAATGCCGAGCCATTCTGATCATTTCCGATGCGATCGGCGAGAAAACGGTCGGTGGTATATTCAATATCGTCAATTTTGTTATTTGTCGTTGCGATAAAAACTTCACCTTTGATTTTCTCATTCAACTGATCGGCTTGTTCGCTCAAACTCTGGATTTCGGAGGGAGTAAAAAGACCAGCGTTATCAGTAACGGTATTTTCTGCTGCCACGCCAGTGACCGTCGTCAGTAGAAATCCGGCAACCATTAGGAAAAAACAGGAAAATTTTCTCATAGGAAATATCCTCCAATCATCCCTAGAATCGCAATCACAGCAAAAATCGCTGCACTCGTAAATCCTAAGCGTTTGTAACTGATGGGCAAGACACCGCTGACTTTACCGGTTTGGCCATTCATCGCATAATAAAAAGCATTCTTATTCGGATCATCTGCCCGATAAGTGACCAGCCAGACTGGTAGTAGGACGTAATGATTGGTTTCTTTCGTGATCTCAATGTCCCGCTGGGTCCGATTGAAGCTTGTATAACCATTAACGGTACTGCTTAGGAGATTTTCAGCATAACCGGAAAGTTCCTGTTGTACTTCATTCTTAAGTGCTTGATACTCAATGTCGCGTTTTTCTGCTTGAAATCCTGCCAGATACTGGCTGCGAAAGTCAACGGCCTTATCCAATGGGAAAGGCTGGACCCCGGTAACCATTTTTTGTTGGACATTCTTGGATAAAGCGTTTTTGATCAGTTCATTGATACGCATTTTTCCGCGTCTGGAAACAGCAAATTGTTTGTGTTCTGTATATTCGATCTCGCCGACACGCCAAATTCTTAAAGAAGTTCCAGTTCCAGATAGTTGGCCATCTAGTTCGGCATCGATCCTCCAGTAGGGGAAATAAACACCGGTCAATTTTTCAACTTGCGCTTGATCGAAGAAGTCTCTTGGTACGAACCATTTTTTTTGTGCCCATTCCAGAAATTTAGCGGTTGCTTCTTCTTTTTCGATTGCAAAAGGTAAAACTTTGTTAGGTAAGAATTCTCCAGAAAGACGGCCGGAAAGGACGACTGGATTGTGGCAGAAATAACAGTAAGTAGCTGCTGTCGTAGCATCAGTGACGATCTCTGCGCCGCAGTTAGGACAAAGGAACAAGTCCATTTGGGCCGCCTTTTCTTCGGTTTTTTCTGTGATAGCTTCTTTTAGCGCCGGTTCCGTATCATCAGTGATCGGCTGATTTTCCGGCGCAGTCCCATCTGCAAGTTGGGCTTCTTTTTGTTTTTGTTCAAAGGCTGTTACTTCTGCTTCTGTAAAAATACTCAAACAGAAGGGGCAGTGGAATTTTTGATCACCAGGATCAAAGGTTAGCGCACCGCCGCAGTTGGGGCATTTATGCGTAATGACATCCATTTAAGTTCCTCCTTCATTTAGTCTAAAGGAACTCCCTTAAATGGCTTGCCGCAGTTGGGACAGAATTTCGGGATTCCATTTGCTAAATCAATTATTTCACTACATTCTGAACATTTCATTTGTAAACTTGGGGTTCCTGTAGGTTTTGCTGTACCGCAATTGCTGCAGAACTTACCCGTATTGCTTGTTCCACACTGAGGGCAGTCCCAACTATCGCCATTGTTTTGTTTCTGCTGATTTTCTTGGTTTTGCTGGATTTGTTGCTGATTGTTTTGAGCTGCTTGATTCAAGTAACCGCCAGTTGTGTTCATCCCCATGCCCATACCAACAAATCCGGTTGTTGCACCGGCAGCATTACTACCTGCGGATTCCATCCCACGTGCGATCGAACCTTGAACATACCCTTCACGAACATTTGGGTCACCCAACATGGCACCTTGATTACGCATGTTGATCAGTTTCACTGAATCATCCGTATAAGAGATGCTTGCAACAGCGACTGAAACGATTTCCATTCCTCGCAGTTCGCGCCAACTGTCGTCTAAAACCTCACCCATGTATTTGCTTAATTCCATACTTTTTGATGGAACATAGGAGATGCGCTCGCCATCCGCTGACATTTTGTTGATGGCTGTCTGTAAAGCAGTCAGAAACTCTGCTAAATATTGTTCGTTAATGTCATTGATGTCAACTTGTGTTTTATTTTTTGGAATCGCGTTGGTGTAGAATAAGATCGGATCAGTAATTCGCAATGAGTAATTTCCATGGGCTCTTAGGAATAATTCTGCATTATAAAAGTTGTCAAAATAATTTAATGGAGAAGAAGTCCCGAAGCGGATTCCTTTGATTTCTTGCAAATTGATATAGAAAACTTGTTGTTTTTGAGGTGTTACGCCACCAAATTTGAAGCGATTAAACGTTTCAGAGATGGCATCCTTTAAGGAACCGTTGAACATGGAAGGAGCCAAGTCATTTTTGACAGTATAGTAGCCTTCCTCTGCTGTATAATCAATGATTTTTCCACCATCGACCAGCAGCATCATCATATTAGGGTAGACGTGGATTACAGATCCATCTGTTATGACATCCTCCGTTCCTTTTCGGTTCGAACCGCGTTTGTCATTGCGCCGTACCTTCACACCTTTAGTCATCACTGTCGTGTCGCCCATATTGTCAGGTTCGAAGACCTCTAGCCATTGGTCGGCAAGACCTCCGCCAATCGTGCTTGTTGCAGCTTTGATAATACCCATTTTCAGTCCTCCTTACAAATTTTCATCATCCAATGGATGAATGTACATTCATTATACCATAGCTCCGTATTTTCTATGTATTAGACCAAAGTTGTAGAAGTGTAGGCAAAAGTTGAATAAAAAATCGTCTATAAAACAATACTTTTTTCAAAGTATCGTTCTCTAGGATGTGCGGATTTTTATTAAAAGATTGCTCCCTTAAAAAATCATTTCTTTTTCAGCAGATAGGCAACTCAAGGTAGTTTTTTTTGTAAATATTACGTATAATAGATAATAGCGAATTTTGAAAAGAGTGAGGAAAAATATGGCCTATCAAGCATTGTACCGTGTATGGCGATCCCAACGGTTCGAGGATGTCGTTGGACAAAAAGCAATTACGCAAACCTTGAAAAATGCGATCGAGCAAAATCAAATTTCGCATGCTTATTTATTTACCGGTCCTCGGGGAACAGGAAAAACGAGTGCTGCCAAAATCTTTGCAAAAGCAATCAATTGTCCAAACCAAGTCAATGGAGAGCCCTGCAATGAATGCGAGATGTGCCGTTCGATCACAGCTGGTACGCAAGAAGACGTTATCGAAATCGACGCAGCCAGCAACAATGGGGTCGAAGAGATCCGCTTTATCCGAGACCGTGCAAATTATGCACCAACACAAGCTGAATATAAAGTATATATCGTGGATGAAGTTCATATGTTGTCGACCGGCGCCTTCAACGCGTTACTGAAGACGTTAGAAGAACCACGAAAAAATGTAGTGTTTATTTTGGCGACGACAGAGCCGCACAAGATTCCTGCAACGATCATTTCTCGAACGCAACGATTTGATTTTAAGCGAATCAATACGCAAGATATCGTTGATCATCTAAAGACAGTTTTAGACGGCAGTCAAATTGCCTATGAAGAAGAAGCCTTGCAAGTGATCGCACGAGCCGCAGAAGGTGGGATGCGGGATGCGTTAAGTATCGCTGACCAAGCTATTGCCTTTAGTGATGGCAAAGTCACGACTCAAGACGCATTAGAAGTAACCGGCAGTTTGTCTTATGAGATGATGGACCGTTTGATGCAATTTTGCGAAGACCAAGCAGTACCAGATGCATTAGAGACATTGCGCCAGCTGCTGTCTTCGGGCAAAGAAGCACGGCGGTTGTTGGAGAACTTGCTGGTCTATTGTCGTGACTTGCTCTTATATCAGCAGGCACCACAATTATTAGAAGAAAAATCACTGCAGATCACACCAGGCTTCAAAACTTTAGCTCAGGCAGCTACTGCAGATCAAATCTACCATTGGATCACTGTTTTGAATGAGACGCAAAACGAGGTGCGATTTACCAATAATCCGACCATTTATTTGGAAGTAGCAGTTGTTAAACTAGCAAATCAGAGGAGATTGCCAGCTTCAGGAGAAGTTTCGGTGTCGAATCAAGAAGTTCAGCAGCTTCGTCAAGAAATTCAGAAGCTGCAGTCAGAAGTACGAAAACTACAAGAAAACCCATCGGCGGCCAGCAGTGAACCGGTCAATCCACCTGCCAAGAAGACCAAAAATAGCAGCACTTTCCGAGTGCCGAAAGAACGGGTCTTTCAAGTCTTGAAAGAAGCCACAAAAAAAGATCTCGCAAATGTGCGGAACATTTGGGATGATCTGTTGATGTCATTGTCGGTGACACAACGAGCAATGCTCCACGCGAGCGAAGCAAAAGCAGCCAGTGCATCTGGTGTAGTGATTGCCTTTGATTATGAGATTGTCTGTCAACGAGCAGCCAATGACCAAGACTTGCAGCTGACATTGCATAATCAAATTTCACGAATGATATCTGATTATGCACCGCAAGCCGTGTTTATCACGAAAGAAAGCTGGCCAATCTTACGACAAGAATTTATTGCTGGCGGACAAACCTTCAATACAGGCGAATTAGATGAAGGGGAAGCTGAACCAGAACCAACTACGGAAGAACCTGAAAATGAAGTCGTCGTTACCAAAGCCCAAGAGCTTTTTGGTGAATTGGCGAGCATCGAAGAAAATTGAGAGAATTGGAGTGAAGAACAATGATGCGAGGCATGGGAAATATGCAAGGCATGATGAAGCAAGTACAAAAAATGCAAAAAGAGATGGTAAAAGAACAAGAAGCCCTAAACAGTAAAGAATTTATCGGCGAGTCAACAAATGGCTATGTGAAGGCAACTTTTACAGGTGATAAAAAATTACGCGATCTTTCGATCGATCAAGCAATCGTCGATCCGGAAGATGTTGACATGTTACAAGATATGCTGATCTTGGCAGTAAATGATGGATTAACTAAAATTGAAAAAGAAACCGAACGGACTATGGGTAAATACACTAAAGGAATCCCCGGTTTATAAAAGGAGAGATGTGGCGTGCAGTATCCAGAACCGATCGCACGATTAATCGACAGCTACATGAAGCTGCCAGGTATCGGACAAAAAACAGCAACTAGATTGGCTTTTTATACGATCGATATGAAAGATGAAGTCGTCAATGAGTTTGCTAAATCACTGTTGAGCGTCAAACGTGATCTGCATTTTTGCAGTATTTGCGGAAACATTACAGAAGGAGATCCCTGTGAGATCTGCAGTGACCCTTCACGAGATAAAGGCACGATCTTAGTAGTAGAAGAACCAAAGGATGTCATGGCGTTAGAAAAAGTCCGTGAGTACCATGGGCTCTATCATGTTTTGCATGGTGTTCTGTCTCCAATGGAAGGTACTGGACCAGAAGATATCAATATTGCTCCTTTGATTCAGCGTCTGCATGATGACCAAGTGAAAGAAGTGATCATTGCTACGAACGCCACGACAGAAGGTGAAGCTACCGCGATCTATCTTTCCCGACTGATCAAACCAGCGGGGATCAAAGTGACGCGGTTGGCTCACGGTTTATCTGTCGGCAGCGATATTGAATATGCGGACGAAGTGACATTGCTTAAAGCAGTGGAAGGAAGACGTGAATTATAAGAAATTGGAGGCAACAAGGGTGAGTGGACTGTTCATAACCATTGAAGGACCAGATGGCGCTGGCAAAACCAGTGTTTTAGAAGAATTATATCCTCGTTTGCAGCTAGAAGCCAAACGAGACATTGTTAAAACGAGAGAACCAGGCGGTGTAAAAATCGCAGAAAAAATTCGGCGGATCATACTGGATCCCAAAAATTCTGAGATGGATGAACGGACTGAAGCATTGCTGTATGCTGCTGCAAGACGCCAACATTTGATCCAAGTGATTTTACCAGCATTGAATGAAGGCAAAATCGTGATCTGTGATCGATTTGTAGATAGTTCTTTAGCTTATCAAGGGGCAGGGCGCCGGATCGGTATTCCTGAGATTGCACGTATCAATGAATTTGCCACCGAAGGCACGGAGCCTGACTTCACCTTGTATTTAGATGTCGATTCGGATACAGGTTTAAGAAGGATTCAAGAGCATCGGGCTCATCAGTTGGATCGCTTGGACGCGGAAGGATTAGAATTTCACCAACGAGTTCGTCATGCTTATTTGAAGCTGGCAGAAGAAAATCCTGTACGCATCCATAAGGTTGATGCTAGAATGGGATTACAAGATGTCGTTGAGACAAGTTTTTCAGCAATCGTTGAAGCATATCCTTCCTACTTCAAAACAATGTGATCGCTGACGACAATAATAAGGAGATGATCTCATGAAATTGATTTTGGCAATCGTGCAAGACAAAGACAGCAACCGATTAGCAAATGAATTCATTGATGCCAACATTCGCGCTACGAAACTTTCATCTACCGGCGGATTCTTAAAAGCCGGCAACAGTACATTTATTATTGGTCTTGAGGATGAGCGGGTCCAAGACGCATTGGAACTGATCAAGAAAACCTGTCAGTCTAGAAAACAATATGTTTCCACACCAATGTCGTTAGACATCTCACTTGATGGGCAAGTACCTTATCCAGTGGAAGTAGAAGTTGGCGGTGCAACGGTTTTTGTTCTACCAGTCGATGGCTTCCATCAATACTAAAAAGGAGCAGACCATGGAGGAACTTTTTTTACAAGAATATCAACCTCTGGTTTTTGCCCAACTGAAGAAAAGTGTCGAGCATGGGCGGATTGCCCATGCTTATCTTTTTGAAGGCGATGCAGGAACGGGCAAACATGAGATGAGTTTGTGGCTGGCGAAACGTCTCTTTTGTACGAATGTTCAATCAGATGAACCTTGCGGATCTTGCAGTAATTGTTTGCGGATCGCTCAAGGGGAGCACCCGGACGTACTCATGGTGGAACCAGATGGACAGACGATCAAAGTAGATCAAATTCGTCAATTGCAAGAAGAATTTTCTAAGAGCGGCTTCGAAAGTCGCTTGAAAATCTTTCTTCTTTCTCAATCAGAAAAAATGAATACAAGTGCAGCAAATAGTTTACTGAAATTTTTGGAAGAACCTGTAGGGAATTTCTTAGCGATTTTAGAAACGGAAAGTGTTGGACGGATCTTGCCGACGATCCAGTCCCGTTGTCAAATCATTCATTTTTCACCATTGGCGAAAGAAAAATTGCAGACAAAGCTGCAAAAAGAAGGACTTTCTCAAGAGAGTAGCCGTCTTTTGAGTTACTTGACAAATAGTTATCATAAAGCAGTTGAAATCTCCCAAGAGGAATGGTTTAATGAAACTAAGGATGCTGTTGCACAATGGGTGAAGTATCTCTTGAAGAAAGATCCGCAAGCGTTTATTTTCGTTCAAAAAAAGCTGCTCGCTTTAGCAAAAGAAAAAGAACAGCAGAGAGTTATTTTTTCGATTCTGTTATTTTATTTGCAGGAAGAACGAGACCAGTTATTGGCACAAGGCTTATGGGGAAAAGAGATCAATCTTGCCATCGAAGCTGCCTTGCAAGCCCAAAAGAAACTGCAAGCGAATGTAGCTTTTCAAGGCGTTGCTGAACAATTTTCAGTGAAGATCATCTATGGCATAACAGTACCCTAAAGGGGGAGCAATGTTATGATAGAAGTAGTCGGTGTACGCTTTCGCGCTGCGGGACAAATCTATTTTTATGCGCCTGAGAAGCGAGATTACACGTCGGGGGAACGAGTGATCGTTGAATCACAAGAAGCAAAGTTTATGGCGACCGTCGCGATTCCTAAGCAGTTGATCGATTCGCAAGATTTGCCTTATGACATAAAGCCAATCATTAGACAGGCCACGCCTAAAGATATCGAGAAAGAAAAGAAAAATCGTCAAGATGCTGAAGAAGCGCTGATCATTGGCAAGCAGAAGATTCGAGCGCACAATTTACCTATGAAACTTGTTAGGGCAGAATATACATTTGAGCGGTCAAAGATGCTGTATTATTTTACAGCGGATGGTCGAGTTGATTTCCGCGAACTAGTCAAAGATTTGGCGAGTCATTTTCATACAAGGATCGAGTTGCGACAAATCGGTGTACGAGATGAAGCAAAGGCGATCGGCGGAATTGGTCCATGCGGCCGCAAGCTCTGCTGTTCGACGTTCTTAGGCGATTTTATCCCTGTCTCGATCAAAATGGCCAAAGATCAAGGGCTGTCTTTGAATCCGACGAAAATTTCCGGGTTGTGTGGTCGTTTGATGTGCTGTTTGAAGTATGAGAATGATGAATATGAACAAGCAAAACGAGAATTACCGGATCGCGGCAAAGAAGTTGAGACTCCGGATGGAAAAGGAAAAGTAGTCGGTCTGGATTTATTGCAGCGCATTATCAAAGTCCGTTTGTACGATCGACAAACGCCCATAGACTATGAATATGAAGAACTAGTGACAAAATAAGTAGGTGACCATAATGAGCATGGACAAGCGATCGATTTATGATGGATTGAATCAGTTAGAAAATGAACTGCAAAATTCGTTGAATAACTTAGCAGAGATGAAACAGTCTTTGCAAGAAATCGTTGAAAAAAATGCGACGCTAGAATTAGAAAATCAACGTTTACGGGAACATATCCGTGAATTGAATCAAGTGGCCGAAGCGCCCGCAGAATCGGTCAAACAAGAATTGTCCAAATCGCGAATGAATTTGGAAAAGATATACGAAGAAGGATTCCATGTTTGTTATGACTTATATGGATCTAGAAGAGAACATGATGAACCGTGTGCTTTTTGTCTTGAAGTGATCTATCGAGAAAGCGGACGATAATAGGAAATGACCAGCGCAGGTGGCTGGTCTTTTTTTGAAAGTAGGGAAAGTATGCAGAAACAACAAAGCTATAAACAATCGAATGGAACGCTTTATTTAGTGCCGACACCAATCGGAAATTTGGAAGACATGACCGTTCGTTGTGTCAAAATTTTAGGGGAAGCCGATTTGATTGCCAGCGAAGATACTAGGAATACCCAGAAATTATTGAACCATTTTGAAATAACGACACCGCAACGAAGTTTGCATGAACACAATTTCAAGGAACGTGTGCCGCAACTCATCGATCAATTGCTAGCTGGAAAAATAATTGCACAATGTAGTGACGCAGGGATGCCATCGATCAGTGATCCTGGTCATGAATTAGTCAAAGCGTGCATTGCAGCTGATATTCCAGTGATTGCCTTGCCTGGTCCTACAGCAGGATTGACTGCTTTGATCGCTTCTGGTTTGTCTCCGCAGCCCAATCTTTTTTATGGCTTCTTACCTCGAAAAAAGAAGGAGCAAAAAGAAGCATTGGCTGAGCTGGCGAACCAGCCGGCTACGATGATCTTTTATGAATCACCTTACCGCTTGGCAGCGACGATCGAAAATATGATTACTGTTTTTGGTGCAGAACGTTCTGCAGTCATCTGTCGAGAGTTGACAAAAATCCACGAGGAATACTTGCGAGGTTCTTTAAAGGAACTGTTGGACTATCTAGGGGAAAATACAGTCAAAGGAGAGTGCTGCCTTTTGGTTGAGGGATCGACGGACTCTGTCGAAATCGTTTATGATGGAAGCCTTAAAGAGCAAGTAACAGCTCTGATGGAGACCGGGATGTCTTCTAAGGAGGCTATCAAGGAAGTGGCGAAACGCAATCAAGTAAAAAAACAAACGGTCTATCATGCCTATCACTTAGACGCTTAACCGATGCCTGTGCATCGGTTTTTCTGAATAATGAGTTTCATTTTTAGTGGCATGGATGATTGGGTGAAACCGTCACAAAAGGACATGATATACTAGTTTAAAAAGGAGAAAAAGATGAACATACGAGACATGCAAAAAGCGATCTATCAAAACAAAATTGATCATCAATTTAATGTCACCAATATTGAAAAGGAATTTTTGTCATTATATGGTGAAGTGGCTGAAGCTTTTGATGCTTATCGCAAAAAACAAAATGTGGGGGAAGAATTGGCAGATGTAGCCATCTACCTTCTCGGTTTAGCGGAGATCTTATCGATTGATCTAGACGGAGAGATTCAGAAAAAAATGAAAATCAACCAAGCCCGCCGCTATACCAGTTATGGCAATGGGTATGCAAAACGAATCGATGAATGATGGTTCGTCATTCGATTGAACTGACAATGAATTGTTAAAGGAAGTGGGAAACGAAATGACAACCAACTTAAGCATACGTGAGCTAACAGAAAAAGATTTAAAGGAAGCTGTTGAAATGTATATTGCAGTCTTTTCAGCGGAGCCATGGAATGATCAACTGACCGTTCCTCAAATTACAGAATATGTGTCATCCATGATGGCGATGAATACTTATATTGGCTATTTTCTAACGGACTCATTGACCAATGAAAAGATAGGGTACTCGTTAGGCTTTATTAAGCCGTGGTACCAAGGAAAAGAATATGTCATCGATACCTTTTTAATTGCTGGCAAGCATCAAGGGAAAGGTTTCGGCTCTGCTTTTTTAGAAAGGATCAAAGAAGAGTTGGTCAAAAAAGGCATTCCCACGATACTATTAGATACAGAAGAAAAGATGCCAGCTGCCGATTTTTATAAAAAGAATGGCTTTAAGCCTTTGACGGATAATGTGACTTTTTATGCGTCGTTTTGATCGCCATTACCCAAGAAAGCCATCAGTCGAATTGCGAATGTTAGATTTCATAACATATAAAGTGAGCTTTTTTCAGAATAATTGCAAAAATTTAAAAAAACACTAGCGATCTCCTGGATAAGATGGTAGGATATCTAACATAAAAGGGAGTGATTGGAATGGGAACAGGAAATAGTGGGTTTATTTTGGTTTGCAGTGGGATGGTTTTTTTAATGACTCCTGCGCTAGCTTTTTTTTATGGTGGATTGGAAAGGCGAAAAAATATCTTGAATACAATGATGATGGTGATTTGCACCATGGGACTAGCTTCAGTTCTGTGGGTGGCGGCTGGGTATTCGCTTTCTTTCAGTGGTACCGGTGCGTTTATCGGCAACATCGATAAGTTATTTTTCCAGCAAGTTTCCATGACGGACGGAGAAGGGATTCCTGAAGGATTGTTTGCGGCTTTTCAAATGATGTTTGCACTAATCACAACAGCGATCATTACCGGATCAGTCGTAGGACGAATGCGTTTTTCAGCTATTTTCTTATTTATTGGCTGCTGGCTGTTTTTGGTTTACTTTCCGATGGCCCATATGGTTTGGGGTGGCGGCTTCTTAGATGCTATCGGTTCGATTGATTTTGCAGGAGGCAACGTTGTCCATATTAGTTCAGGAATCAGCGGTCTCGTGCTAGCATTAGTCGTGGGTAAGAGACGCGAGTTTCATCAAACGGAGTATCGTCCCCATAATATTCCATTTGTCGTACTAGGTGCAGGGTTGCTATGGTTTGGCTGGTTTGGCTTCAATGCTGGATCAGCATTAGCTGCTGACGGGATCGCCATTCAAGCGTTGTTAACGACCAATACGGCAGCCGCAGCTGCGATGCTCTCCTGGATGTTGATTGAAAAAGTTCTATTAGGGAAGCCAACCATTGTCGGAGCTTGTACCGGAGCTGTCGTGGGTCTGGTAGCAATTACTCCTGGCGCAGGTTTTGTTTCCCTTTGGTCATCCTTTGTGATCGGGGCATTAGTGAGTCCGTTTTGTTATTACTTTATTTCGGTCATCAAGCATCGCTTAGGTCTGGATGACGCTTTGGATGCTTTTGGTTGTCATGGGATTGGCGGAATCTTTGGTGGAATCATGACGGGGATTTTCGCTGATCCTGCTGTCAATCATCAAACTGGGTTGCTCTATGGTGGAACAGAATTGTTCATTGCGCAGATCATTAGTATCGTATTTACGATTCTTTTTGCGGGGGGCATATCTTTTCTATTGATCCATGTGATCAAACGCGTGCTACCGATCCGGGTCACAGAACAAGAAGAAGCTATTGGAATGGATCGCAGTGAACATGATGAAACAGCTTATCCAACGTTCATGGGGCTGGATTCATAGATGGAGGAATGCAGATGAAAAAAGTAGAAGCGATCATTCGACAAGAAAAATTAGAAGAATTAAAGGCAGCTCTTGATCAAATAGATATGGCTGGAATGACGGTGAGTCAAGTATTGGGCTGTGGTAATCAAAAAGGGGTCAAAGAATTTGTTCGGGGACAAGCAGTGATTACGACACTTTTGCCTAAAGTAAAGGCGAGTTTTGTTGTAGAAGATGAAGAGGTTGAAGCAATCATTGAACTGATTTTGTCTATCTGCCATACAGGTGAAGTAGGTGATGGTAAAATTTTTATTTACCCAATCGAAGAAGCAGTACGAATCCGAACCAATGAACGAGGCCCATCGGCGCTGTAAGTCTAGACGTTTTTAACGAATCGAACCAAATTTGAAGTCTTAAATCATAACGGGAAGCAAAAAGAATTTCTGTCTTTTTTACAGGGATTCTTTTTGTTTGCAACAATCGCCGATGCTTAGAATGAGCCTCTTGATAGGGAACTTCTGTTCGTTTATAATAGAGGAGAATGGAGTGGTGAAGATGGCTGAGTTGCGTTTTCCGTTAAAAAACGATACGTCTCGGAAAATCATCCATATCGATATGGATGCCTTTTTTGCATCAGTAGAAGAAAGAGACAATCCTGAATTGGCTAAGCATCCCTTAGTGATTGCCCGCCACCCAAGTGATACTGGGGGTAGAGGTGTCGTCACGACTGCCAATTATAAAGCACGTCAGTATGGGATCCATTCTGCAATGAGTGCGCAAAAAGCCTTTGAATTGTGTCCTCATGCCGTCTTTATACCTGGCAACCATCAGAAATACCGCGAAATTTCTCAGCAAGTCCGAGAGATCTTTGGGCGCTATACCGATGTGATTGAACCGGTTTCTATCGATGAGGCTTATCTGGATGTGACCGTCAACAAGATCAACTGTCCTTCAGCGATCAAAATTGCTCGCATGATCCAGCAAGACATTTGGCAGACGACCCAGCTTACTTGTTCAGCAGGCGTCAGCTACAATAAGTTTTTAGCCAAATTATCTTCGGATTTTCACAAACCCCGGGGGTTGACGGTAGTGATGCCGGAAGATGCCGTGGTCTTTTTAAAAAAATTACCGATTGACAAATTTCATGGTATCGGTAAGAAGACAGTGCCGAGAATGCACGAATTAGGGATTTATAAAGGATCTGACCTTTATGAATGGAGCGAAATGGCATTGATCCAAGAATTTGGAAAAATGGGCTACTCGTTATACCGGAAAGTTCGAGGAATCCATGATTCTCCGGTCAGTGTGACGAGAGAACGCAAATCAGTCGGAAAAGAACATACGTATGGCAATGCGTTAACCACAGAAGATCAAGTCATCAGTCAGCTAAGAAACCTGGCAGAAGAAGTAGAAAGATCATTGAAACGTACGCAAAAACACGGAAAGACTGTGGTGTTGAAAGTGCGTTATGCCGATTACTCCACCATCACAAAACGGGTCACGTTGCCAGAGTATATGCACAAGAAAGAAGCTATTTTTTCACAAGCTAGTTTGATTTGGGAGGAGATTCTAGGAATCGAAAAAGGGATCCGCTTATTGGGGATCACAGTTACGAATCTTGATCCATTAGCTTATGAAAATATCGTATTGCCTTTGTGGGAAACAGAATAAAATATATGGAGGCGCATAATGACGACAAACAGTCAATGGAAAGCGTTACTAGAGGAATTCATGGCACAAGAAAATCCAGCACGAAAAGTTCAAATGCGGGCGTACATGCGGAACCAATTTGACTTTTTAGGGATTCCGTCACCTGTACGCAAACAAATACAAAGACCTTATTTTGCTGCAATGAAAAAGGCCGCCATCGATTGGGCATTTGTTGAAACCTGTTGGCAACTACCTTATCGTGAAATGCAATATGTAGCTATCGACTATCTGGTAACGATGCAGTCGGTCCTCCAACCAGACGAACTGGAGAAAATAAGTGAATTAGTCCTTCAAAAGTCTTGGTGGGATACTGTTGATGGCTTGAATAAAGTTGTTGGTGGGCTGACTATGACCTACCCGGAGTTGAGCCAAAAGATGCTTGCTTGGAGCAAAGCAGAAAATTTATGGCTCCGGCGCATCGCCATTGACCACCAACTGCTTAGAAAAGAAAAAACCGATCGCGAGCTTTTAGAGACGATCCTTTTAAATAATTTAGGTAGCGATGAATTCTTTATCAATAAAGCGATTGGCTGGAGTTTGCGCGATTATGCTAAAACAAACCCTGAGTGGGTGCAGGCTTTTCTGTTAACGCACAAAGATCAGTTAGCTCCGTTAAGTATCAAAGAAGCAAGCAAACATTTGTAATGATGGTGTGTTTTATGATCAAAATAAAAGGGAATGTGCCATAAATCTCCTACAAGTAACACTATCCGAACATTAATTATTATTGCTCCTGCGGTGCAGGGACTCCTCGTCGCAAAAGTCAGAGGAATCTATCCTAGCAACAGACTATTATTCGGTTTAACTTGTTGGATGATGACTTATGTCACAGTCCCTTTTATCTTTTGTATCAGTTTGAAAACTGAAGTTTATTCAAGTCGTCAAATACTCTTTTTGATTTGTTCATAGCTTTTTTCTGCGTCTTTGCATTTGTCCCAAATCACCGCTTCGCCTAGTGCTAGGGATTTAGGAACATCAATGATTCGTTGATTGCTGCTACCGCGAAATTGCAGATTCAAATTGCGTTTGCTCAATTCGAAACGGCCATCAACTAGGATATCGATGCGAGACAGCAACTCAAGCTTATCTTCTGTTTCCAACAGTAGTTCCTCGAATGTGTAACCAGACCAGCTCCAAATATCTTTGCCATGACCGAACTCGGAACGGACTCTGTTTACCACTTGCAGACATACTTCAGTATTCAAAAAAGGTTCGCCGCCCAATAGTGTTAGTCCCTGAACATAATCGTGCCGCAAATCTTCAATGATCTGTTCTTCGAGTTCTGCTGTGAATGGGGTGCCATAGCGGAAATTTTGGACTGCTTTATTGAAACAGCCTTCGCAAGCAAATAAACAACCACTGACATACAGGCTATTGCGGATACCTTCGCCGTCAACAAAGTTGAAGGCTTTATAATCTGCAATATGATTTTGACTATACTCTTTTGCTTGCCATTCTTTGGGGCGAGGATTTCTCATGTGCAAAACTTCTTTCTAACTATTCGATTATTCGATAAAAATGTCCTTCGCGACTGTAGCAAAAACCATTAGAAAGCACAAATGCGCGAGCAATTCCAGCACTCGTTTTCTGCGGACTCCTGACCAACAGTTGTCAGTTAGAAAGAAGCAGAATTTGCTTACGCTTTAGTCGCGTAGGGGACACTTGTTTCAGTCATTATGTTTCATATGTTTGACACGAGCGGAAATTTCTTTGTGACGACCGTGAACCATTGGTCGAGCTTGAGGATTTCCTAGGTAACCGCATGTTCGTTTGACGACGTCACAACTCTTTGGATCGTGATTGCCACATTGTGGACATTCGAAGCCGCGTTCAGTTGGATTGAAATCACCTTCATATCCGCATTCATAACAATGATCGATCGGAGTGTTGGTTCCTAGATAAGCGACACGATCATACGCATAATTCCAAACTGCTTCAAGAGCTTTGGGATTTTGTTGCAGAACTGGGTATTCACAATAATGAATAAAGCCGCCAGAACAATACTTTGGATAGTCTTTTTCAAAATCCAACTTTTCAAATGGCGTTGGATTTTTGCGGACATCATAGTGGAAGCTATTTGTGTAATATTCTTTATCTGTGATGTCTTCAACGATGCCGAATTTTTCTGTATCTAAACGACAAAAGCGATCGGTCAAGCTTTCGCTTGGTGTGGAATAGACGCTAAAATGATAGCCGTATTCATCGCCCCAAGCATCTGCATGGGCTTTTAACTCTTTCACGATGGCTAACGTGAATTCTTTTGCTTCAGGATCATTTTCCCACTCACCACCAAAGAAAGCAGCAGCTGCTTCATACAATCCAATATACCCTAAGGAAACAGTAGCACGTTTATTTTTGAACAACTCGTTGACACTGTCTTTGCGATCGAGGCGTTTGCCGAATGCGCCATACATGTATAGGATTGGTGCATTTGCCGGACTCGCTTCTTTGCAACGTTCTACTCGGTAAACAAGCGCATCTTTGACGATTTGCAGACGCTGCTCCAGAAGAGACCAGAATTTGTCGCGATCTCCGTTAGCTTCTAGGGCAATGCGGGGAATATTCAATGTTACGACCCCAAGGTTCATCCGTCCTACATTGACTTCTTCGCCATGTTCATCTTTCCAGCCTTGCAAGAAAGAACGGCAGCCCATCGGTACTTTGAAACTACCCGTCAATTCAATCAACTTGTCATAATTCAAGACATCTGGATACATCCGTTTCGTTGCACATTCCAGAGCCAATTCTTTGATGTCGTAGTTTGGATCTGTGGGTTCCAGATTTACGCCGCGTTTGATACTGAAAATCAACTTCGGAAAGATTGCTGTCCGTTTTTCGCTGCCAAGTCCGTTGATCCGGATCTGTAAGATTGCACGTTGGATTTCTCGCTCAAACCAGTTTGTTCCCAGACCAAAGCCTAAGGAAGTGAAAGGTGTCTGTCCATTTGAAGTAAACAAAGTATTGATCTCATATTCCAAACTTTGCATCGCATCGTAAATGTCTTTTTTTGTCTTGTTCTTCGCGTAAGCTTCTTGGCGATCCTCGCCGTCGATCCATTCACGCGCATCTTGCAAGTGTTTTTGATAGTTCAATTCAGCAAAAGGTGCAAGTAATTCATCCGTCCGGTCTGCAGAACAACCGCCATATTGACTAGATGCCACATTGGCAATGATTTGAGAGATCTGAGCTGTAGCCGTTTGAATCGATTTTGGTGATTCGACTTCTGCGTTTCCGATTTTGAAACCATTGTTCAGCATGCCTTTGAAATCGATTAGACAGCAGTTAGTCATCGGAGTATAAGGATGATAATCTAAATCATGATAATGGATATCACCTTTTTGATGGGCGTTCGCCACATGAGGGGGCAGCATTTTCAAGCCGATGGATTTCCCTACGATCCCTGCAGTCAAGTCTCTTTGAGTATTGAAGACATTGCTGTCTTTATTGGCATTTTCGTTGACCACTGCTTGATCTTTATTCATTAATTTATTGATCGTAAAGTTGATATCCGTCGCTTTGCTGCGTTCAAAATCGCGACGTGTCCGATAGTTGATATACTCTTCGGCCAATGCATATTCATTTTTTGCTAATAAAATATGCTCAACGATGTTTTGGATTTCATAAATTTTAACGTTTTTGGTAAACCGTTCGGCGATCTCATGATCGATTCCTTCTACGATTTCTAAAATCCGTTCATGATCGAGGGGAGATAGTTCTCCTTTAACTTTTCTTTGGGCTTTTACTAATGCATCGTAAATTTTTTGGTCATCGAAATCTACTAAGCGACCATCACGTTTCACGATCTTCAATTGGGTTAATTGAGGATGGCTACCCCCGCTTTGTTCAGTATTTCTCTTTAAGTCCATCATTACTATCACTCCTTATCTTCTCCAATATCATAAAACAAAATATGGTTTTCGGCAACTATATATAGTGGCTTTTATTCGCTAAATAATTCAGTATGCACAATATGTAGTGTATATTCAAAAGCGGTTTTCAATAAAAACTTGATGATAACAAGGACTTGCATGTTTCACGTTTCACAAAATGAATAAAAATTGTAAAAAATTTTTATGTGTAAAAACGAAGCAGGGGCGATAGAGAAGAAAATATGCTACCATAAAGAAAATATGAAGAAAAGTAGAAATAGATCAAGGAGAATTTGCATGAAAAAAATGATCGATGTGAAGCACCTGACAAAAACCTATGGAACCCGCTTCAATCAAACCAAAGTCCTGGACAATCTTTCTTTTTCCGTTGATCAAGGGGAATTTGTGGGGATCATGGGACCAAGTGGTGCCGGAAAGACGACACTGATGAATATCCTCTCCTCCATCTTACGTCCGAGTCTAGGTTCTGTTGCAATCGGAGGACAAGAAATCACCCGCTTGTCAGAAAATGAGCTAAGCGATTTTCGCCGAAAAGAAATCGGCTTTATTTTTCAAGATTTTAATTTACTAGACACGTTGACTGCCAAAGACAACATTATCTTACCACTGGCGATCGACCGTCTTTCGGTCAATGAAGTTGACCGGCGATTGGCACATCTGGCGAACTTATTGGGAATCGCTCATTTGTTAGACCGCTACCCAGAAGAACTGTCGGTCGGTCAAAAGCAACGGGTGGCCGCCGCCAGAGCAATCATCAGCCGTCCTTCCGTGTTGTTTGCAGATGAACCCACGGGATCCTTAGACTCAAAAGCGGCGACAGAGCTGTTGCGTTATTTAGCTGAAATCAATCTGCAAGAAGATATGACGATTCTCATGGTGACCCACGATCCTTTCACTGCAAGTTATTGCAATCGGATTTTGTTTATTAGAGATGGTGTCTTTTTTGCAGAGGTAGTCAAAAAAGGGTCCCGCAAAGAATTTTTCGAAAAAATCATCGATATGCAAGCGACGATTGGAGGCGGGGATCGCCATGCTCTATAAAATTGGCTGGCGCAGTTTTTTGCAGCAGTTTCGCAATTATGTCGTTTACTTTGTGTGCATGATGACGGCAGTCATGATTTTTTATTCATTTAGTGCTATGATGAATGACCGTTTGCTGACTCAACGAGTGCAGCAAGACATTCGCATCGATGGCGTATTAGGTTTTGGTAGTACGATCGTTGCTGTTGTGGTGCTTTTTTTTATGCTAAGTGCCAATCATTTCTTCTTGAATCAACGGCAAAAAGAGATCAGTGTTTATCAGCTCCTGGGTTTGCGCAGAGCAAGGTTAAGCTGGCTACTGCTGAGAGAAACGTTCCTCCTAAATCTTTTTTCCCTTGTTGTGGGCATTTTCATGGGGATTATATTCTCGAAATTTTTCTCAATGATCTTGATTCGAGTGATGGGACTATCCATCACTAGTCATTTTTTTAATTCGCCTCGTTCGATTTTGACTACCGTGTTGGTATTTTCGCTTGCCATGGTAGTTTTGAGTGGTCAAGTGGTTTTGTTTGTCTGGCAGAATCCTTTGATCGATCTAATGAAGAACAACTATACACTGCCAGTGAGCAAAATGAAGTGTCGCCCATTTCGGATGGCAATGGGGATCATCGGTTTGCTTCTGTTAGGGATCGGCTATTACTTAGCTCTGACGCTACGAACGACACTGGAGCGCTATATTAATTATACAGAAGATTATACTGCTGTTTTATGGATTCCATTGCTGATTTTATTTTGCTGTATCACAGCGACGTATTTGTTCTTTGACTGCACATTGCCAATGTTGTTGCATGTCTTAACGCTCCCCCGCAAAAAAATCAGCAAAGGCACACGCTTGATTGCATTCAACAATATCCGGGCTTATTTGCAGCGGACATGGAAAAGTTTTTCATTACTGACGATCATTACTGCGATCGCGATTTCTTTGATTGGTGGCACGATGGGGGTGATTTCCTTGAATTATCAGGCGACCAATCGTGATTATCCCGTCGATTTTCAAGTCGCAGCAGAAAATGCGGAAGAGTTAAAGCAAGTGATTCTGGAAAATCAGAGTCAGGTCGTCGCGGAGCAGACGCTCACTTTTCGTATCGTGCCGTTAAACATCAACGCGAAATACTTGGCCAATCCGATAAATACAGGACAAGAAACCGTATTGGTCAATGCGCTTTCTTTATCCGATTACCGAGCATTTCGTCGATTGGTGCCGGATGCACCTGCGGTTTCTTTAGGAGAAAATACTGCTGTTTTGTTTGATGATGATTATGATATTGCATACAACTTGAGAACTTACCAAAAAAATATTGCGCTGGAAAATGGTAAAAAACTCCTCTTAGACAACACGTATCAAGATTATTTTGGTGATATTGCGTTGCGTTACACCTTACCCAATGTATTAGTCGTCAATGACAAGGATTTTCAGGACATGTCGGGATTTGACTATCGATTGACTTATTTCAATGTTCAAACGGAGAATCAAGAGCAATTAACTCGGACGTTAGATGATCGACTTTCAGTCGAATGGACCTATCCGTTTTATTACAAGCGAACACAGGACAAAGGCCAAGTCAAGTATCAGCTGCAAACGGAGATCTCAGAGAAGCAACAATCATCGAAGGAGTTTATTACTGGTTATCGCTTGAACTTCGCCAATCGCTATCCAAATATGCGGGCCATTAGACGGCAAGGCGGTATTATTTTGTTCGTTTCTTTATTTGTCGGGGTGATCGTTTTGATCACTACGTCTAGCAGTTTGATTGTACGGCAATTTTCTAATACAGAGCGGGAAAAAAGAAATTATCGTTTATTGCGTACACTCGGTTATAGCAAAAAAGAAATTCGTTCGATCGTCTACTGGCAGAATTTTTGGGTTTTCATGCCAGGTACATTACTCGCGATTTTACATGCCGCATTCGCAATCAACACGCTGACGCAAATCATCGTGAGTCCAGGGTATTGGGTGGCACATCTGTTTGCAGGTGTTGCAGCCGTCGTATTCTTTATTGCTTATTTGATTACAGTTAAGTTATGCTTACGGATCATTGAAGAGTAAGCTGTCAGATTTTTTTCAATTTTGAGCTGGTACAAGACACGAGGAATGGTATAATTTAAGGGATAAATGAGTAGAGGAGTAGATAGGATGGATAAAAAAGAAGAGCAATTACTGATTGATCTGACAACTGCCCGTGGTGTTCCGGGGAATGAAGAAGAAGTACGGGAAGTCTTCAAAGCATATGCGAAAGACTTTGCCGAAGATATCTTTTACGATGGGTTAGGAAGCGTGATTGCCAAACATGTAGGGGATGGCGGCGGACCTAAAATTTTTATTTCCGGACATATGGATGAAGTTGGCTTTATGGTGACAAAGATCACCGATAAAGGTTTCATCGAGTTTCAAACATTAGGCGGCTGGTGGGGCCAAGTGATGCTGGCACAAGAAGTAGAAATCAAAACGCAAGCTGGCAAATTGGTTCATGGTGTAATCGGTTCTAAACCACCTCATGTGTTGACGCCGGAAGTTCGCAACAAGCCTTATGATATCAAAGACATGTTCATTGATATCGGTGCTTCTAGTGAGGAAGAAGCAAAAGATTGGGGCGTACGTCCTGGAGATATGATTACGCCGTATATCCAATACAAACGGATGAATGACAGTAAGTTTTTGCTAGCTAAAGCGTGGGATAATCGTATTGGAACAGCAGTTTCTTTGCGTGTGTTGGAAACGTTGGCTGCTGAAGGGCATCCAAATTGCTTGTTTGCTGGCAGTGATGTCATGGAAGAAGTAGGATTGCGTGGCGCACGAACAAGTACGCACCTAGTGAATCCAGACATCGCGATTGCTCTTGATACGGGGACAGCTGGTGATACGCCAGGAATGACTCCAAAAGAAGCAGATTCTGTCTTGGGCAAGGGGCCGCAAGTTTTGATTTTTGATGCATCGATGATCCCTCATAAGAAACTCTTGAATTTTGTGATCAATGTTGCGGAAGAATTAGAGATTCCTTTCCAATATACGGTGATCACCGGTGGGGGAACAGATGCCGGTCAAATGCATCTGACCCGTGATGGTGTACCATCGATCGCGATTACAGTTCCAGTGCGCTACTTGCATTCCCATACTTCTGTCATTCATGAAGATGACTACTTAAATACAGTAAAATTAGTAACAGAAGTTGTTCGTCGCTTAGATGACAAAACCGTGAAAGAATTACGAAGCTATTAGAAGGAGTAGAGGATGAGAAAAAATAGTGAGATCCGCTCCATGGCATCACGTGCATTAAAGGGCATGTGGGGGCGGTATATTTTAGCCTTTATTGCTACGATAGCCATTCAAAGCATGGTTAGCAGTTTGGTGCTGTCATTGACAAACCATACCTTTCAACAGACACGAGAAACAATCATTGATTATATTTTGGAATACTTTGTTTTTTTCGCATTGACGATAAGTTTAAATATCATGGCACTGTTCTTGATTCGTCAGCGGGAGATCCATGTGTCGGATATTTTTCTTGTTTATGACAAGCGTTATTACGTACCTTTTCTATTGCTGAATTTGGTGAATGCTCTCGTAAATTATCTGATTAGTTTTGTGACGTTTTTACCCCATTTAGTTGTTGGCGGAATGAATCAGTACCTTGATTTAGTCTTGAATGTCAACAGTCGGATCACTGTAGACTGGAGTCTCTTCCGTTCGTCGATTTCCTTCATCATGAGTTTTCTTATTTCTGTGGTCCTTTTCTTATTTGTCTCCCAGATCATAAGCGGATTATTTCAGTTTGCGATCTATGTACGATACGACCATCCAGAAATGACGACGCTACAAGCGATAAAAGGAGCTTGGCATTTAATGAAGAATCATATCGGTCAGTATATTTTGCTGCAGATTTCTTTATTAGGATGGATGGTTTTAGGTTTGTTTGCTTTTGTTATCGGTCTATTTTGGGCGCTGGCCTACGCAAACACTGCGAATGCCGCCTTTTATCAAGCGTTGATCGAAAAAGAAAATGATCGCGTTCTTAGCTAAAGAACACCTCTTGTAAAGATATGATCCACGGTTGTGACGTTGGGTGACTCAATGCAGCAATGAGAGAGAAAATCATCGATTTCTTTTGCTAATGAGCTCCAGCTGTCGCAGCCGTTTTTGCTGTTTATTTTTGAGTAATCCAATGCTTTTGTGATAGCATAGGGATAAGGAGGCGGAAGTATGAAACTAACAGTTTTAGGATGTTTAGGCGCATATCCCTATAAGGGGGAGGGAACTACTGGCTATTTATTAGAGTCTGAGGGATATCATTTGTTGCTGGATGCTGGCAGCACGACACTGATTCAATTGGAAAAAATCTTGGATCCGTTAGCATTGGATGCTGTGATTTTGAGTCATTACCATCACGATCATATCGCAGATCTGGGTGTCTTACAGTATTATTGGCAGCTATTTCCTAAGCAAGCAGAGCGGAACGTATTGCCCATTTATGGGCATGGAGAAGACAGTATTCATTTCAATGAGTTGACCATGGCGGGAGTTACAGAAGGGCATGATTATTTACAAACAAAACAGTTGGAATTGGGACCGTTTTCTGTTACATTTATGAAGACGATTCATCCTGTAACTTGTTATGCCATGCGCTTTGTGGAGAATAGTACAGGTAAAATATTTGTATTCACAGGCGATTCCGGCTACTTAGAAAGTTTTGTCGATTTTGCCAAAGATGCCGACTTATTTTTAGCAGATACCTACCTCTTTGCAGGGAATGAGCGCCACAAAGCTCATTTTACTTCTCAAGAGTCTGGAGAAATTGCTGCCGCAGCGAAGGTCAAAAAACTGGTTTTGACTCATCTCCCACAGCATGGTGATCTGGAGCAACTGAAAGAAGAGGCAGCAGCGGCGGCCAACGGGATACCGGTTGAATTGGCAGCAGTTCAAAAAATCTTTGAGATTTAAACCCGAGGAGGAGTAGCAGATGCTTTTTGTACCAAATGAAAACAACGACCCAAGAATCAACCTAGCCATTGAGATCTTTTTGCTGCAGGAAATGAAGGTGGATGAACCGATCCTGCTGTTTTATATCAATGAGCCGTCGATTATTATTGGACGAAATCAAAATACGATCGAAGAAATCAATAAAGACTATGTCGATGCTCATGGAATCCATGTGGTTCGCCGTTTTAGTGGCGGTGGGGCTGTCTATCATGATTTTGGAAACTTGAATTTTAGCTTTATCATGCCGGATGACGGTAATTCATTCCGTGATTTCGAAAAATTGACGAAACCAATTGTTCAGGCGCTTCATGAAATGGGCGTCGAAGGGGCACAATTAAAA
>NZ_JBDGBK010000048.1:0-24092 GCF_040910045.1 Enterococcus sp. RTP21361st1_A6_RTP21361_211029
TTCGTTTTCATAAATCTATTATAAAAGAAAAGACTGTAGACATCATCCATAAAATGGACTTTGTCTACAGTCTGAGCCAAATGCAAGAGTTCTTGCATTTGGCTTTTTCATTTGGAGATCAATTATATAATTCTTGAATTCTTTGTTGTACATCTTTGTTGTCTAAGAACTCATCATAGGTAGTCTCTGCACGATCAACAACACCTTTATTTGAAACGGCGATAATTCGATTTGCGAGCGTTTGAATAAATTGATGGTCATGAGAGGCAAAAAGTAAAGAGCCGGTAAAAGCCATAAGGCCATCATTCAATGCAGTAATCGATTCTAAATCTAAGTGATTTGTTGGATCGTCTAAGACAAGAACATTAGCTTTTGATAGCATTAGTTTTGATAACATACAACGAACTTTTTCGCCACCCGATAGAACATTGACTGGTTTTAAGACTTCATCACCTGAAAACAGCATCCGACCTAAGAAACTACGTAAGAATGTATTATCATCCTCTTCTTTACTAGCATACTGACGCAACCAATCAACAATTGGTGTATCCGTATCAAATTCACCAGTAGTATCTTTTGGCAAGTAAGCGTGTTGTGTTGTAACACCCCAGCGTACACTACCAGTATCTGGCACGATCTCGCCCATAATAACTTTGAATAATGTAGTCGTTGTGATGTCGTTGTTGGCAATAAAAGCAACTTTGTCATCTTTATTCAAAGTGAATGAGATATTATCTAAAATCTTTTTACCGTCAATAGTCACACTGACATTATCTACTTGCAACAAGTCATTCCCAATTTCCCGTTCTGGTTTAAATCCTACAAAAGGATAGCGGCGTGAAGAAGGTTGAATATCATCAAGTGTGATTTTATCCAACATTTTCTTTCGAGAAGTGGCTTGCTTTGATTTTGACGCGTTTGCACTAAAGCGGGCAATAAATTCTTGCAGTTCTTTGATTTGTTCTTCTTTTTTCGCATTTGATTGTGATTGCAATTTTGCTGCTAATTGACTTGATTCTAACCAAAAATCATAGTTTCCGACATACAGTTTGATCTTCCCAAAATCTAGATCTGCCATATGGGTACATACTTTATTTAAGAAGTGACGGTCATGGGAAACTACGATAACGGTATTATCAAAGTTGATTAAAAATTCTTCTAACCAGTTAATAGATTGGATATCCAATCCATTAGTCGGCTCATCCAAGAGCAAGACGTCTGGTTTTCCGAAAAGAGCTTGTGCTAACAACACTTTCACACGTTGACCAGCTGTTAATTCTTTCATTTGGACATGGTGTAATTCATCAGGGATATTCAACCCTTGTAAGAGAACTGCGGCTTCAGGTTCAGCTTCCCAACCATCCAGTTCAGCAAACTCTCCTTCTAGTTCAGCAGCACGGATACCATCTTCGTCACTAAAGTCTTCTTTCATGTAGATCGCATCTTTTTCTTTCATTACGTCGTATAATCGTTTGTGACCCATGATAACAGTTTCAATAACTGGGTATTCTTCGAAGTCAAAATGATTTTGTTTCAAAACAGCCATTCGTTCATCGGGTCCTAATGAAACATTTCCTGTAGATGGTTGGATTTCTCCAGATAATATTTTTAAGAAAGTTGATTTACCAGCACCATTTGCACCAATCAAACCATAGCAATTGCCAGGCGTAAACTTAATATTAACATCGTCGAACAGTTTGCGATCTGAAAAATGCAAACTTACATCACTTACTGTAATCAATTCTTTTCCTCACTTTATATATATTGACATTGAGTCTCCTAGCATTATAGCGATGAATGTTGAAAGTTTCAAGTAAACTCAAGGATTTCCCTACAATCAAACAAGGAGCTTAGAATTATTTTGAGTAAAACAAAAGGCTAGAATCAAGCGTTTTCCTATGCTAGAGTAAAGGGAGAAGATAGGAGGAGAGAAATGTTTTGGTTGAATGGTTAATGCAACTGTCCCCGTGGCAGCAGGCTTTGGCTGGTACTTTATTTACATACGCCATGACTGCTCTAGGTGCGGCACTTGTTTATTTTTTTAAGGATATCAATAAAAATGTTCTGAATACGATGTTGGGATTCGCTTCCGGTGTAATGATTGCTGCGAGTTTTTGGTCATTACTAGACCCTGCTATCGCTCGTGCGGAAGAAAATGGGGATATCCCATGGCTTGTGGTTAGTATTGGTTTTGGATTGGGTGGACTATTTTTATATGCTGCAGACAAAACATTACCGCATATGCACTTTGGTCCTAACCATGAAACAGAAGGCTTTCCAAGCCATTTAAAACGAACGATTCTGTTGGTCTTCTCCATCACATTACACAATATTCCTGAAGGCTTGGCAGTTGGTGTGGCTTTTGGAGCAGCCGCCAGCTCGGAAGATCCTCGGGCAGCAGTTTTGGCAGCTATTTCAGTAGCTATAGGTATTGGGATCCAAAATTTTCCCGAAGGAGCTGCTGTATCCATTCCTTTAAGACAGGAAGGATTGAGTCGTAATAAGGCCTTTGTCTATGGACAAGCTTCTGGGATCGTTGAACCGATTGCCGGTGTTATAGGCGCTTTGCTGGTAACAAGTATGACAGCCGTTTTGCCATATGCTTTAGCATTTGCAGCGGGAGCGATGATTTATGTAGTGGTAGAGGAACTAATACCTGAAGCACAACAAACAGCTAGTAGTCGACGGCATTTTGCAGTTTTTGGTGTTATGACAGGCTTCATTCTGATGATGGTTTTGGATGTTGCTTTAGGATAATCAAAAAAGACTTGGAACAGATAATGCTCCAAGTCTTTTTGTTAGTTATAGTATTTTTTTGGTCGTTGTCGAACGTTTGTCAGCCACCGAACAATTAGAACAGCTAACAATAAAGGAATACCAAAACGAAAAATTAAACCAATCAATCCGCCAATTAATCCTAAGACGAGAGATAAGAGCAATGAAGCCAGAACTAAAACTGCTACAACAGTTACGATTTTACCTAACAAACTTTGTGTATTCATAATAAATCCTCCTATACCTTTTTCTTAAATTTATTTTATCAAGAAAGAAGAGGTGGAACATCCATCTTAAGGCGGAATTTTTTCTCCGTCGGTAGTCAAAGAGATGTTAGTGAGGTAAACTGGTAAAAAAAAGCAGGTGAGAACATGAAAGCAATTATCAAAAGTAAACATTTTATTACGGAAGGAGGGTGCAATGCTTGCCAGGCCTTTGAGTTAGAAACGTTTACGATGCACTTAGAGAATGGTAAAGAAGTTTCTGTAGAAAATCTGGACGTAGCATCTTTAGTAATGCCACTTATCCAAAATGAGCATTGGCAGACAGCGCTATTATTAGACGAAGAAGAGGGCTACATTTTTCGAAAAGAGAATCAAGAAGTGAAATTTGTGGATAATGATGCTACACAAGTATTTGTTTCAAAAGAACAAAGAATTGTTTGTCAGAAAAAAGCCTGTGATCAGGAATTGTTTACAGAAGCAAATGCAGTTTTACAGCAACTCTTCGCTATGGAACCAGTTGAATTTGTAATTGAACAAGCATAATCAATCAGAAAAGCAGCTTGAAAAAGAAACTTTCAATCAAAAGTGAAAATCACTTAAAGATTGAAGTCTCCGGAATCAAGCAGCTTTTTTATTTACGTATTTGACCTTCTCCATAGATAATATATTTGGTGGAAGTCAGAGCTTCGAGTCCCATTGGGCCTCTAGCATGCAATTTCTGAGTTGAAATGCCGATTTCTGCTCCAAAACCAAAAACAAACCCATCCGTGAATCGTGTAGATGCATTGACATATACTGCAGCAGCATCTACTTCTTGTAAGAATTTCTGAGAGGCAAAGTAGTTATCCGTGACGATAGCTTCAGAATGCTTAGTGTTGTAATGATTGATGTGGGCAATTGCTTCATCGATGGAATCTACAACTTTGATGGCTACAATATAATCTAGAAATTCGGTTTGCCAATCTTCTTCAGTAGCAGGTTGCGCATTTATTAAATAGTTTCGCGCGTTAGTATCAGCACGCAACTCTACTTTATTTTTCAGTTCTTTTTCTAGTAAAGGTAGAAAGTCTGCTGCACAACTTTTATGAACGAGGATCGTTTCGATTGCATTGCAAACAGAAGGTCGCTGAGTTTTGGCATTGACAACAATGTCGACAGCCATCGGAAGCTGTGCATCTTTGTCAATAAAGATATGGTTGTTACCTGTTCCTGTTTCAATGACAGGAACTGTTGCTGTTTCTTTGACACGACGAATGAGGTTAGCACCGCCTCGTGGAATCAGTACATCCAAGTACTTGTTCAAGCGCATCATTTGATCAGCCACTGCATGACTGGTGTCATCAACAAATTGAATAGAATAGGGTGAATATCCATTGGCGCTTAATGTTTCTTGCAAAAGATTTACAAGGATTTGATTTGAGTAGAAGGCTTCTTTACCTCCTCGCAAAATGACAGCATTCCCAGATTTGAAACATAGACCGGCAGCATCTGTTGTAACATTGGGTCTTGCTTCATAAATAATTCCCACAACACCTAATGGTACACGTTGTTTACCAATTAAGAGATTATCACTATTGCGCCACATTTTGTCCACGATTCCAAGTGGATCAGGGAGCTGAACGATTTTTCGAATACCAGTTGCCATCTCCTTGATTCGTTCATCAGTTAATTCTAGGCGATCAATTAAAGTTGAATTTAATGCATTTTTTTTTGCAGCAGCAAGGTCTTTTTTATTTTCTGTTAAAATTCGTGAACGATTTCTTTCAAGTGTATCGGCCATAGCTGATAGTAAGTGATTTTTCTCAGTAGCGGTTAGTAAGCTAAGTGAGGCCGCACTCTTTTTTGCTTGCTTTCCCAATTGCATTAAATCGATCATAATGTTTCCTCCTTGTAAAAGTAAGTGCCAACCTTTTTGCCAGCTAAGATATCAAAAATGATTTTAGGCTGTTTCCCATTCGCCAAGATCATTGTGGCATCTGTTTTGAGAATACGATCCGCAGCTTTTAATTTGCTTGACATGCCACCAGTTCCATACGGACTTCCTTTTCCGGTTGCTTGTTTCATTAAATCAGGTGTAATCTCAGTAATTTCATCATAAAGTTTAGCAGTTTTATGATGTAGCGGATTAGCAGTATAAAACCCATCGATGTCGGATAGCATAATCAGCAGATCCGCATGGACTAACTGCGCTACAATTGCAGATAATTGATCATTATCACCAAATTTAGTAAGATGGTCCAACTCATCTATGGCAACTGTATCATTCTCGTTGATTATTGGGATAATTCCCATCGCTAAGAGCTGCTCCAATGTATTACATACATTTTCTCGACTTTGAGGAAACTCAATAATATCTCGAGTCAACAATAATTGAGCAGTTTTTTGATTGTAAACTTGAAAACGGTGATTGTAAATATTCATTAATTCGGCTTGCCCCACGGCTGCAACAGCTTGTTGCTGGGGGATTTCTACAGGACGTTGTGGAATGTTTAGTTTATTCATCCCTACACCAATAGCACCAGAAGAAACGAGAATAATCTCTTTGTTTTGATTCTTTAGATCGGACAGAACAAAAGCCAGTTCATCAATACTCGAGAAGTTGATATTTCCATTGGGATAGACGAGGGAACTGGTCCCAATTTTGATAACGACTCGATTCGCTTTTTTTAGTTTCTCTCGCATGGATGTAACCACCTCTTCTGAATTCAGTAAATAATATTTTTTCTATTGTACTAGCAAAATAGCCTTTCGTCATGTCCTTTTTCTATTTTCTTCGTTTTTTTGACTGCGGAAGCGAAGAAAATATAAAGAGTTTCTGTTAATTTTGTTTTCATTAAAGAAAACAAGGGTTACTATGCTAAAATGACTATATGTTTATTAATTGGAGGAAAAGATGAAGACACGTGGATTTGAAATTGTTTCAACATATGCAGATAAGGATATAGCTCTTCCGCAACGCGCAACACACCATGCGGCAGGGTATGATTTTGAAGCGGCAGAAGAAGTCGTAATACCTAGTATATGGAAAGCGGGGTTGATGAATGGCATCCAAGCGTTGACAGCTAAAGATGTTCAAAAAGCAATCAAACCGACACTGGTTCCGACTGGAATCAAATCATATATGGGAAAAGATGAGTATTTACAATTAACGAATCGTTCGAGCAATCCTCTCAAACGTTTTTTGTTACTAACAAATGGTGTCGGAGTCATTGACAGTGATTATTACAATAATTCTGATAATGAAGGGCATATCATGTTTCAATTTACGAATTTTGGTCCCAGTGATTTGACCATCAAAAAAGGTGAACGAATTGGTCAAGGGATCTTCTTGCCGTTTTTAAAAGCGGATCAAGATGTAACCAGTCAATCACGCTCTGGAGGATTTGGTTCCTCAGATCTGTGATTGTTCGATATACGCATGCAGTCAGTCCTAGATAACGAATTGGAGGTTTGCAATGGCTAAGAAAGCAAAGAGTCAGTTTGTCTGCCAAAATTGCGGATATTCTTCACCAAAGTATTTAGGGAAGTGCCCTAATTGTGGTAGTTGGAATTCGATGGTAGAAGAAGTGATTCAAGAAACAACGGATCGGCGAGTACGGACTACTCTTACGGGACAACGGATGCAACCAACAAAAATTGCTGATGTCATACCAAAGAAAGAACCACGAGTACAGACCAAACTAGCAGAGCTAAACCGAGTTTTGGGTGGTGGTGTTGTTCCGGGATCATTGATTTTGATTGGTGGTGATCCAGGAATCGGCAAGTCGACTCTTTTACTGCAAGTCTCACAGCAGCTTGCAGCTATTGGCGGCAAAGTATTGTATGTTTCGGGTGAGGAAAGTGCAGAGCAGATAAAAATGCGTGCCCAGCGTTTAGGAGCCATTGATACGGAATTTTATTTATATCCAGAAACGGATATGTCTGAGATAAGCAAGGCAATCGAAAATCTAACACCGGATTATGTCATCATAGATTCGATACAAACGATGACACAACCAGATATCACTAGTGTGGCAGGAAGCGTGAGTCAGGTTCGAGAAACGACTGCCGAACTTCTAAAACTGGCTAAAACCAACGGGATTGCTATTTTTATTGTGGGACATGTAACCAAAGAAGGTTCAATTGCTGGTCCACGAATGCTAGAGCACATGGTGGACACCGTTTTATATTTTGAAGGTGAAAAGCATCACAGCTTCCGTATTTTGCGTGCCGTCAAAAATCGATTTGGTTCGACAAATGAGATTGGGATTTTTGAAATGGAAGCAGGCGGATTGAAAGAAGTAGCCAACCCCTCTCAAGTCTTTCTTGAGGAGCGATTAGAAGGCGCTACGGGTTCTGCCATCGTTGTTGCAATGGAAGGCAGTCGACCGATTTTAGTAGAGATCCAAGCTTTGGTGACACCAACTATGTTTGGTAACGCTAAACGAACGACTACCGGATTGGATTTTAATCGTGTTTCATTAATCATGGCGGTCCTTGAAAAACGGGCTGGGTTGCTTCTACAGAATCAAGATGCTTATTTAAAAGCAGCTGGTGGTGTAAAATTAAATGAACCTGCAATCGATTTAGCAATTGCAGTCAGCATAGCCTCAAGTTATAAGGAAAAAGGTACGAGTCCTACGGAATGTTTTATCGGTGAAATTGGGTTGACTGGTGAGATTCGACGCGTCAATGCGATCGAACAACGGGTAAAAGAAGTGCAAAAATTAGGATTTACTAAAGTATATTTACCTAAAAATAATCTTACTGGGTGGCAACCGCCCAAAGGTATCGAAGTAGAAGGCGTGTCAACTTTATCGGAAACCCTACGAAAAGTTTTTCGTTAATTCTGATAAGGTGTTAGTTAAAAAAAAAAAGAATAAATTCGAAGATGAGACGAAAATAACGAAATTATCAGAACAAGAATGAATGAAGACTGTTTATTGAGAACTATTTGCATCAGAAGGTGCTATCTTTGTCCAGCTCTTTCTAAAAAAGATTTTTTCGTTTATGAGTCTCAGCTTCGTACTAAATTAGTTTGGAGGAACGTGTATGCAGAAACGAGTCATTACTGCGCTAATGGTTCTTGCTGGAGCAAGTTTAGGTATCTCATTAATGCCTGTTGCATGGCAAACCATTGGTCAATCAAAAAATGAATGGCTGAACAATAATATCACTAATAGCTTGCTTGGAGCCCTTATTTTCTTTTTATTATCTTTGCTATTAGCGAAATATATTGCAGCTGGAATTCGTAAAATTGAAGAAAAATTGAGTGAATTGAGTCTAACTTATTTATTATTTGGAGCAATCGGATCAATTATTGGTTTAATGATCGGGGTCATTGTATCGATTCCTTTTTATAATTGGGATATTCCTTTTATTAACGGAATCGCGCCTATTTTAGTAATGGCGTTGTTGGGATATCTTGGCTTTCAAATTGGCACGACTCGAATCGAAGAATGGAAAAAAATCTTTTCTTCTAAAAGCAAGAAAACAGAACCTGTTGAAGAACAACAGATGCTTGATCGTAAAATAGCTGATCATTTTCATAAGTATAAAATTCTCGATACGAGTGTTATCATCGATGGACGTATCTACGACATTGCTAAGACAGGTTTTCTTGAAGGGGTCCTATTAATTCCCAATTTTGTTTTATATGAATTACAATATATTGCAGATTCAGGAGACAGCTTGAAACGTGTACGAGGTCGACGTGGATTAGATATTTTGAATGCTTTGCAAAAAGAAGAAGGTATCGCTGTTGAAATGTATGAGGGTGACTTCGATGATATTTCTGAGGTCGACAGCAAATTGATCAAATTAGCAAAGATCCTTGATGGTATTGTGGTTACAAATGACTATAATTTAAACAAAGTTTCAGAATTTCAAAATGTTCCTGTGTTAAATATCAACGCTCTTGCGAATGCAGTTAAACCAGTAGTGATTCCTGGAGAAACAATGAATGTACTTGTTGTAAAAGCTGGAACGGAAAGACAACAAGGTGTCGCTTATTTGGATGACGGAACGATGGTTGTTGTTGAAGATGGACAGCATTACATGAATGAACATATCCAAGTAGTTGTTACGAGCGCACTGCAGACAGCTGCGGGACGAATGATATTTGCTAAACCGGCTCATTCAAGTCGTGGAATCGATAATCAGGATGACACAAAAAATTAGCAATAATCAATGGCAATTGGCGGATTTTACGCCGGTTGCCTTTACTATTTTGCTTAATGATTGTACAATTCTAGCTGAGCGAACTATTTTATTATCGGAGATTTTCCCTATAAGCTAGAAGGTAAAAACCGAACAGCAAAGGATTGTTTGCAAATCAGATGAAGGAAGAGGAAAAAGATGACTAAAGTGCGAGTACGTTATGCTCCAAGTCCAACTGGACATCTACACATCGGAAATGCCCGAACAGCATTGTTTAACTATTTATTTGCACGTCATAACGATGGCGAATTTATTATCCGTATTGAGGATACGGATCAAAAAAGAAACATTGAAGATGGTGAGAAGAGCCAGCTAGAGAATCTCGCTTGGTTGGGTATTGATTGGGATGAATCCCCTGCAAACCCTGGAGAGTACGGACCGTACCGCCAATCAGAACGCGGTGAGTTGTACCAACCATTGATTGATCAGTTGCTAGCAAGCAATCGTGCCTATAAGTGTTATTGTACAGAAGAAGAGCTAGAAGCAGAGCGTGAAGAACAACGCGAACGTGGCGAAATGCCTCATTATGGCGGAAAATGCGCTAATCTAACACCAGAGGAGCAAGCGGAAAAAGAAGCACAAGGTATCCAACCAGTTATTCGTTTCCGAGTTCCTAGAAATACAGAGTATAAGTTTCATGATATGGTAAAAGGTGAGATCGTTTTTGAGTCAGATAATGTAGGCGGCGATTTTGTCATTCAAAAGCGCGATGGGATGCCAACATATAACTTTGCAGTGGCAGTTGATGATCATCATATGAAAATCACACATGTATTGCGGGGCGATGACCATATTGCTAATACACCAAAACAATTGATGATCTATGAAGCATTTGGTTGGCAAGCGCCACAATTTGGACACATGACACTGATCATCAACAGCGAAACTGGTAAAAAGCTAAGTAAACGCGATGAATCAATTTTACAATTTATTGAGCAGTATCGTGAATTAGGATACTTACCAGAAGCAATGTTCAATTTTATCGCATTGTTGGGTTGGTCCCCAGTAGGAGAAGATGAGTTATTTTCTCAATCTGAATTGATCCAAATGTTTGATCCAGAACGCTTGAGCAAATCACCAGCGGCTTTTGATGCCAAAAAATTGGAGTGGGTCAACAACCACTATATGCGTCAAATGGACCTGGATCAGTTGACAGAAATGTGTTTGCCATATTTAATCAAAGCAGGTCGAATTGAAGAAGAGCCTTCCGTAGAAAAAAGAGAATGGCTGAAAAAAATCGTCTCACTATATCAACCACAAATGAGTTATGCTGCACAAATTGTGGAAGTTTCTGAGTTATTCTTTAATGAACATCCTGAATTGGATGCTGCTGCGCAAGAAGTCTTGGCGGGTGAAACTGTTCCAACTGTACTCAATGCCTTTAAAGAAAAATTGACTGCAATGACTACAGTTGACGCACCAACAGTAAAAGCTGCAATCAAAGAGATCCAAAAAGAAACAGGAATCAAAGGCAAAAACTTGTTTATGCCAATTCGTGTTGCTGTCTCAGGACAAACGCACGGACCAGAATTACCGGATACAGTAGAATTACTAGGAAAAGAAAAAGCACTTGATCATTTAAATAATGTATTATAAACACGAAGAATAGACGAAGTACTTACCTTTTTTTTGAAGAGAGATCACGGGTGGTGAGAGTGATTAAAAAAAGTAAGGAAATGCACCTAGGAGTGGTTTTGGCGCAAGTCAAAAACGGCAGCAGACGTTACCTGCACCAAGGCAGAAAATTCTGTGAACAAAAGTGGAACCACGTGGTTGAGCGTCTTTTGAATAAGGAAACTTATTTGAAAGATGCTTTTTTGTATGTAAGTAATCAATAGGGGAAGCAGGTGAGAAGATGACTTGGACCCAAAAAGCAATTGCAGCAGCGAAAAAAAATGACCCTTCAGCTCGATCAACGCTGGAAATCGTATTGTCTTATCCGGGCTTTCACGCATTGTTTTGGCATCGCTGGTCGCATTTTTTATTTCAAAAAAAACTCTTTCTTCTAGCTAGACTCACATCCCAGTTTTGGCGTTTTCTGACAGGCATCGAGATTCATCCTGGTGCTCAGATTGGCGAAGGGGTTTTTATCGATCACGGGATGGGTGTTGTAATTGGAGAAACAGCTATTATTGAAGATGACGTCGTATTATTTCACGGTGTAACACTAGGCGGGACAGGTAAAGAAAAAGGGAAACGCCACCCGACCATAAAAAAAGGGGCATTCATTTCAGCTCATGCACAAATTCTTGGCCCTGTCACAATAGGGGAAAGCGCCAGAATCGGTGCTAGTGCAGTGGTTCTTAGTGATATCCCAAATGAAGCGACTGCTGTAGGAATACCAGCCAAAGTCGTAAGAATCAAAGGAAAGAAGGTTAGCCAAGATGATCAAAATTTATAATACGTTAACACGTAAAAAAGAAGTTTTCCAACCTCTCGAACAAGGTAGGGTGAAAATGTATGTTTGCGGGCCAACAGTTTACAATTATATCCACGTCGGCAACGGACGTAGTGTAGTATCTTTTGACACGATTCGCAGATACTTAGAATATAGAGGGTATGAAGTCGATTACGTAATGAACTTCACCGATGTTGACGACAAAATTATTCGGACCGCCAAAGAATTGAAAACTTCTGCTCCAGAAATAGCAGATCGTTTTATCGAAGCATTCAATAAAGATACTGCGGCTTTAAATGTTCAACCAGCTACATTAAATCCGCGAGTAATGGATCACATCGAAGACATTATTGCGTTTATTCAAGTATTAGTAGATAAAGGATACGCCTATATGGCAAATAATGATGTGTATTACCGTACACGTAAATTCAAGCACTATGGTCAGTTAAGTGATCAATCAATTGATGAATTAGAAGTTGGGGCCAGTCAACGAACGGGTGAAGAACAAAAGATCAAAGAAGATCCGTTAGATTTTGCTTTGTGGAAAGCGGCTAAGGAAAACGAAATCGCTTGGGATTCACCATGGGGACTAGGACGTCCCGGTTGGCACATCGAGTGCTCCGTTATGGCAACCAAACATTTAGGAGAAACAATAGATATTCATGGAGGTGGACAGGACCTGACTTTCCCTCATCATGAAAATGAAATTGCACAGAGTGAAGCGAAAACGGGTAAGACGTTTGCTAATTATTGGATGCACAATGGTTATGTCACGATTGGTGAAGAAGAAGAAAAAATGAGTAAATCTTTGGGCAATTTCGTTACTGTCCATGAAATGGTTCAAAAAATTGATCCTCAAGTTTTGCGCTTCTTTTTGGCTACTACCCAATATCGGCGTCCAATCAAATACAGTGAAACGACATTGAAAGAGGCAGAAACAAATCTGCAAAAATTGAGAACAGCCTTAGAAAATGCACAATTTCGTTTGCAAAATAGTAAAGAAGGATTCCCAGAAGGAACCGACCATGCCATCTTAGCAGAATTTGAACAGCGTTTTGTACAAGAAATGGATGACGATTTTAATGCAGCAAATGGTATCACAGTAGTATATGAACTTGCAAAATGGTTGAACACTTACAGTGAAAGTGCTTCAATCGATATAGAATTATTGACTGCTGCAGTTGAAAAATTCAAGGAATGGCTAGCCATCTTTGGGATTTACTTTGTGGGTGAGGAACTTTTAGATGAAGAGATCGAACAACTAATCGAAGAACGTATCCAAGCAAGACAAGCAAGAGATTTTGCCCGAAGCGATGAAATCCGGGATGTGCTAAAAGAAAAAGGGATTATCTTGGAAGACACAGCGCAAGGTACCCGGTGGAGAAGAGACGCATGAGAGATTACAAACAGTTGAACGGACTAGCGTTAGCCTATATTGGGGACGCGGTCTATGAAGTATACATTCGGGACTATTTGATTGAACAAGGACAAACAAGACCTAATCAGCTTCATCATATGGCGACACACTATGTATCAGCAAAAGCTCAGGCGGCATTGATCCAAAAGATGCTTGATGAAGAAATAATGACTGAAGAAGAATATGATTTTTACCGTCGTGGACGAAATAGTAAAAGCCATACCAGTGCAAAAAATGCTGATGTAACCACCTATCGCATTGCTACAGGCTTTGAATCCTTAATTGGGTATCTACACTTAACAAAGCAACAGGATCGTTTAGACACGCTCGTAGCTTGGTGTATCAAGAAAGTAGGGGAAGAAGATGAGGGAAAAGAAACAAAGAAAACCGTCGCGTCAAAACACGGTAAAAAATAAACAGCACACTAGAAAGAATTTTCGTGAAGAAACAACTGAATTGATAGATGAGAATTTTGTATTCGGTTATCATGCGGTAATTGAAGCGTTGAAAGAAGGACGCGGGAATAAATTATTTATGGCAGAGGATGCCAGAGGGGAAAAAATCGATGGGTTAAAAGAAGCTGCTCGCGCACAGTCTGTCCCAGTCAAGTGGGTGCCAAAACAAAAGCTCGATCAAATGAGCAATCAAGGCGTCCATCAAAGTGTGATTTTAGCGATCACCCCTTATGAATACCTATCACTGGATGAATTATTGGCACAAACAAAAGAGCAGTCATTCTATTTGATTTTAGACAATTTAGAGGATCCACATAATTTTGGTTCAATCCTGAGAACAGCGGATGCTAGTGGGGTAGACGGAATCATTATTCCGAAACACCGTGCAGTAGGAATCACTCCTGTAGTCGTGAAGACTTCTACTGGTGCTGTAGAACATATTCCGATTGCTCGTGTCACCAATTTAAGCCAAGCGATTCAACAACTAAAACAAGCTGGTTTTTGGATTTTTGGAACGGATATGAAAGGAACTGATTACCGTTTGTGGAATGCTCAAGGGGCAGCGGGATTGATTATCGGCAATGAAGGTCGAGGAATGAGTGAAGGATTGAAAAAAGATGTTGATGAGATGTTGACTATTCCGATGACTGGTCATGTACAAAGTTTGAATGCTAGTGTGGCAGCTGGGTTATTAATGTATCAAGCTTTTACTAGTCGAAATGGGGCGCCGCAATGAAAACGCCCCTGCTAATCGTCGATGGCTATAATATGATTGGTGCTTGGCCTGAATTAGTCTTATTAAAAAACCAAGATCGTTTAGAAGATGCAAGAGAGGCGTTATTGCATCGATTATCCAATTATTCAAAATACGAAGGATTAAAGATTATTGTTGTATTTGATGCGCAATTGGTTCCCGGTGTTACTCAAAGCTATAGTAAATATCAGTTACAAGTCATCTTTACTGAAGAAGGTGAAACTGCTGACAGCTATATCGAACGCATCGCTGGAGAATTGAATGACCGTTTGACTCAAGTAACAGTTGCAACGAGTGACTTAGCAGAACAATGGGTTGTGTTTTCTCAAGGTGCGTTGCGAACTTCTGCTCGAGAGCTTTATAAAAGTATTGAAAAAACAGAAGAAGCAATCCATCAGCATCAAACAGACATCAAATTTGAAAATTTTCGCAGAAACTCTCCTTGGACGCCTGAACAATTAGCTGAATTAGAAAAAAAACTGCATGATTTGAGTTAGGGACAAAGTTGGTTCGTTAAATGAGAAACTAATGAACAAGAATATGTTACGCTCTTTTTGTACCAAAAATTAAGCATAAAAGGAGCGTAACAAAATGAAATCAAACGAATCAATCAGTAGGAGTTCAGAAGAATTTGAAGCAATGTTTTTCAAGTATCGCCCTATCGTCGAGATTATGTACAAAAAATATTATCTCAAAGATTATGATTTAGATGATTGGATGCAAGAAGGCCGTATTGTTTTTAACAAATGTCTGCAGGCTTATGATGAAAACCGTGGAACAACACTAGGAGTTTTGTTCAAACGCTCGTTTGAAAATCGCGTCTGCAGTTTATTACGGTTGCAACAAGCACAAAAAAGAAAAGCACAATTAAATTCTTCTTCTCTTGAAGAAAAAATTTCTCATGAAGGACCAAATTTTCTCTCCGATCAAAATGAACAAACTGAAAAAGCGGAGAAGTATTTAATGCTTCAAGAAACTATGAATAAATACGATTCGCCATTTTCGAAGTTAGAGCAAATCGTTATAATGAATTACTTGAAAGGATTAGAACTTGAACAAATCGCAGAACAAACAGAACTTCCACTGCAACAAATTAAAAGCGCTTACAAAAGCGGTAAAAAGAAATTGAGAGCGCTTCTTATGAACCCTTAGAGAAAATCTTATTGAAAGAATAATTATTTTATGGTAAACTTGAAATTTTCTGTAAATTATAGTATACTGTTGCTTGAGGTGAATGCGATGCCAACAACTTTAGCAACAATCAAAAAAGATTTAGAAGGTCGTATAGGCAGTGAAATCATGCTAGTTGCTCAAACTGGGCGTAAACGTCAAACGGAACGCCGTGGTGTTTTGACAGAAACATACCCTTCTGTGTTTGTCGTGGATTTAGATCCAAACGAAAATTCGTTCGAACGTGTTTCCTATAGTTATTCGGATATTCTTACTCGAACGGTTGAGATTGAATTTTTAACAAAAGCTGTTTGATCAGAAAAGGGCTGACAAAATGTTAGCTCTTTTTTTGTATTTTTTATTATTGATTAGTTAGGAGATAGTAGAATGATTGTTATGATAAAAGAGTTGCATGAGATGACCGGATTAGAATTTCACCAAATCGCTGCTTTACGTACTCAAGTGTTTGTCGTAGAACAAAATTGTCCCTATCAAGAAGTAGATGCAATTGATTTGATTGCTAAACATCTTTGTATTTTTGATGAACAGCAACAACTTGTTTCTTATGCAAGGATATATTTTATCGAAGGTACGGTTCATTTTGGTCGAGTTTTAGTAAATCCTCTGTTCCGTGGACAAGGGCATGGGGATCAATTGCTACAAGAAATCATCAAACAACTAAATCGTTTCTATCCAAATGCTCCGATTGAAATCGAAGCTCAAGCGCATTTGCAGAAATTTTACGGGAAATATAATTTTGTCACTGTTTCCGATCCTTTTGATGAAGATGGAATTTTACATGTGGTTATGAGAAAAGAGAAATAAAAGCAGTCATTACTTATAAAAAAAAAAGATGAACAAATCATGAATAACTCTCTGCTCTGACATGTATTTGCCAGAGCTTTTCTGATTTCAAGAGCTATCCATTATTGTTCGAATCATTCTAAAAAACTATCTAGTTAAAAGGATCACGGTTTATATCATTAGTTGTGATATTGGTACGGGATTCTGTTTGTACTTTCAATAAGTCACGAATTTCTTGAAGATAGTCTTCGGCAGTAACTTCTGGTTCTTCTTCTTCAACTGGTTTTTGATGAAGATTGCGCAATTTATTCACAGCTTTAACGATTAAGAATAGAACAAAAGCAGTAATCAAGAATGTAATAATTGCAGTAATCACTTGACCGAAATTAAAGACGACATTTTTTTTAGGCTCCCAAACAAGCCCTGAAAATGCATCTTCGCTGCCGAAAAATGAAAATACCAGCGAAACTAATGGTGTTAAAAGACCTTCTACCAAACTGGTGACAATCGCTGTGAAGGCACTCCCGATGACAACCCCAACAGCTAAGTCAATCACATTTCCGCGCAAAATAAATTCTTTAAATTCCTTGATCATAAACAAACCTCCTTTAAATTTATTCTTAGTATAACGAATAAACGATGATTTATAAAAATATACGCCCGTAAAATGAGTAATTTTTCTGGAAAAATTCTGCATTATGCTATAATTGAAGAGATGATTTTTGAGAGGATAAGAGGTGCATTATGGCAATTGAACTAAAAAAAAATGTTCGACTCACGGTTTTGCCGACTAAAAAATATAAAACAATCCGTGTTTTTATTCGATTTACTTCGCAATTAGCGGCTGAAACGGCTGCGAAACGCACATTATTGACGAGTTTATTAGAGACAACTAGTTTGCGTTATCCCACTCAAACAGCCTTTAGTACGCAACTGGCAGAATTTTATGGAGCAAGCTTTGGCATGAATGTTAATAAAAAAGGGGATCTTCATCAAGTCAATGCAGCGATGTCGTTCGTCAACGGAAAATATGTTGCTGATGAAGAACTATTTACCCAAGCTGTTTCTTTTTTGAAAGAAGTGCTTTTTTTCCCAAATATTGTTCAAGATGAATTTGAATCAAAAAATTTTACGATCGAAAAAAGCAATTTGATTGCTTATATGAGAAGTATTGCTGAGGATAAACAGGCGTTTGCTTCATTAAGCTTACAAGAATTATTTTTTTCAAAAAGTGACAATCAAAAATTTCCAAGTTTTGGTCGTCCTGAAGATTTGGAAGATGTGACGGCAAAAGAACTAACAGAAACATATAGTTCTATGATTAAAGAAGATGCTGTAGATATTTTTGTGATTGGGGATGTCGAAGAAGATCAAGTAATTGAAGTTATGAAGGATCTCCCCTTTGAAAATCGTCCTGAAAAAGATCTTTCTGTTTTTTATCGTCAAGATTTGGAAAATATTATCCGCGAGAAAATCGTCAGAGAGCCTGTGACTCAGGCAAAACTGAACTTAGGTTATCGTACGGGTGTTTATTATAATCAACCGGAACGTTTCTCTCTCATGGTTTTTAATGGATTATTTGGCGGATTTCCTCATTCAAAACTATTTATGAATGTTAGAGAAAAAGAGAGCTTAGCTTACTATGCATCAAGTAATGTGGATACATTTCGAGGTTATTTATCTGTTCAAACAGGAATTGATGGCAGTAACCGGGATCAAGTCTTTACTTTGATTGAACAACAACTTCAAAGTTTACAAAGAGGAGAAATTACAGAGGCTGAATTGGCACAGACAAAAGCTATGCTTAAAAATCAGTTTTTGTTATCGTTGGATAGTCCACAGTCTTTGATTGAAACAGAATATCTTAATCAGTGGGTACCGAATACTAAAATGAGTGAAGAGCAATTTATACAGCGTTTGGAAGAGGTATCGGTCACAGATGTTCAAAAAATTGCTCAAAAGATCGAACTTCAAGCCGTATTCTTTTTAGATAAGGAGCTTGATCATGAATAAAAAACATTATAATCAAATAAATGAAGTCTTGTATAAAGAGATATTACCCAATGGATTAACAGTTTATTTATTACCTAAAGAAGGGTTTCATAAAACATACGGTCTTTTTAGTACAGATTATGGTTCTATCGATAATCATTTTGGTTATGCGAATGAAACGATGCATACTGTACCAGATGGTATTGCCCATTTCTTAGAGCATAAACTTTTTGAAAAAGAAGACGGTGATGTCTTTCAAAAATTTGGGCAACATGGAGCATCAGCCAATGCATTTACTAGCTTCACAAAAACGAGTTATCTTTTTTCGGCTACCAATCAAATTCGAAAAAATTTAGAAACCCTTTTAGATTTTGTACAGATGCCTTATTTTACGAAAGAAACGGTTGAGAAAGAGAAAAGGATCATTGGGCAAGAAATTCAGATGTATGATGATGATCCTAACTGGCAACAATTTTTTGGTGTCATTAAGAATCTATATCCAAAGCATCCGCTTCACATTGATATTGCTGGGACTGTTGAAAGTATAGCAGCCATCACAGCAGAAGATCTTTATCTGTGCTACCATACATTCTACCACCCAAGCAATATGACTTTGTTCATAGTTGGAAACATCGATCCAGAAGAGACAATGAACTGGATCAGAGAAAACCAGGCAGCAAAAACTTTTTCTGCAGCAAAAGAAATTAAGCGTCAATTTCCGGAAGAAACCGTTCAAGAAATTATTCCAGAAAGTATTATGAGGATGCCCGTTACGCGACCAAAAGGTGTTTTGGGTATCAAAGGGAATATGGAGAAACGTCCGACGGAAGGTCGGGAGTTGCTACGATATAAACAATCTTTGAATTTATTGTTCCAATTACTTTTAGGTAATACTTCAGCTAATTACTTAAGGTTGTATGATCAAGGAATTATTGATGATACGTTTGGTTTCGAAGTAAGTTTGGATCGAAGTTTTTACTTTGCTGATTTTTCTGGAGATGCAGAATACCCTGAAGAGATGCTTCAAGCGGTTGAAGAAATTTTATTGAATTATGAAAATGATCCTGAAATGAACGAGAAGAATCTTGAGTTACTTAAGAAAAAAATGCTGGGTAAATATTTTCAATCTCTCAATTCATTAGAATTTATTGCTAATCAATTTACACAAAGCTTATTTGGCGAAACAACACTCTTTGATTTGCCAGATGTTATACGTTCAATCACGCTCAATGATGTTCGATCTGCTGCTAAAGTATTCATTGATCAAAAAGCATTCAGTCGGTTTTACTTGCTACCAACTAAAACTAACTGATTAATCGTCATTGTGTAAGATGCCGTCTATGCATTTTCTGATAGATGGCTCTTGTTTTTGTAGAAGAATGAGTAATGAGATCAAAAAGTATTAAATTTTGTTTGCGACTTGTCTGAATGTTATCCTCAGTCAATTTTTTTTATGGTATTCTTTAAATGATACTGATTGAACAATTTTCATTTATGATGAAAAATCAAGAGTAAAAATGTTATATTTAATAAACAACCTATCAATTAAGCAATCCAAGGATGACAAGGAGAAACGAAGTGGATTTCCGATCCAAGTGTTTGCCTTCCATAAAATGAATAGTAAAGACTGGAGTAGATGATCGAGTGGCAAACGAAACTACGATTGGAGCAAAATTACGGCAAGCCCGTTTAGATAAACATATTTCATTGGATGAATTACAGCAAATGACAAAAGTTCAAAAAAGGTATTTGGAGGCAATCGAAGCCGATCGTTTTGAACAATTACCAGGAACTTTTTATGTTCGTGCATTTATTCGTCAATATGCCGCCGCTGTAGGTGAGGACGGAGATAAGTTAGTTTCTGTATTTGATGGAAAAGATACATTGGCAGAACCACTGCCTAAAAGACCTCAACCTGAGACCGTAAGCGGATCGAGAAAAGCTTTGCATGTAGAGGAAAAAGGCGGAACGTTTTTATCCCGCTACTTACCAATGATTTTATTAGGATTAGTAGCAGTCACTATTATCTGTATTGTTGGGTATATGGCTTGGCAAGACAGACATTCAACCCCTATGATTCAAGGTAGTTCGGCACCGGTGGTTGAGAATTCAGCCTATACATCAACCTCAAGCACGGTGGAATCGACAGCAAGCAAAGAAACGAGCGAGTCAGAGACTCAATCTTCTAGCAGCACAGAATCTAGTGAGAAAGAAATGACTATGACCAAAGGGGAATCTTCCCAATCAGATATCAGCATTTCAATTAAAGATGCGACGAATCCAATTAAATTAGAGTTAACTGGATTAGATGCCTCGTGTTGGGTAGGCATTCTTGTAGACAATGCGTATGTCTACCAATATACTTTACAAGCGGGCGAAGTCCAATCGACGACATTGCCAGAAAATGCAACCAATGCAACCATTGTACTTGGTGCAAGTCAAAATATCCAGATTGCGGCAAACGGGCAAAAAATTGATTTCGATGATCCTCAGTATAAATTGCTCCAAAAAAATGTGCATTTAGCGATTGAGTATCAAGAAACAAACTGATCAGAAGAACGATTAATTAGTTAGAAAGATAACATTGTTCCTATGGCAAGTGCTGTAGTAGCATGATTTCCGTTTTTTTCGTACAATATTTGTCAGAGAGGAGCAAATTTTTTGAATTTACCTAATCAATTAACTGTATTACGCATCATAATGATTCCTATATTTATTTTAGTTTTGGCGTTGCCAATCGATTTAGGAACATTGGACGTTGGAGGCGTCGATTTACTCACAACACATCTGATAGCAGCCATTCTATTTGCTGTTGCAAGCATTACGGATTGGCTGGATGGTAAAATTGCTCGTTCCAGAGGATTGGTTACCAATTTTGGGAAATTTGCCGATCCCTTAGCGGACAAAATGCTGGTAATGACTGCATTTATTATGTTAGTCGAATTGGATAAGGCTCCAGCTTGGGTAGTCTCTATCATCATTTGTCGAGAGTTAGCAGTCACCGGTTTAAGGCTCTTGTTAGTAGAGCATCATGGTGAAGTTCTTGCTGCTGCTTGGCCTGGTAAAATCAAAACAGCAACACAAATGGTTGCCATTATTTTCTTATTTATTAACAATCTTCCTTTTTCACTCATAGGCATTCCATTGGATCAAATCATGTTGTATGTATGTTTGATCTTTACAATTTATTCTGGAATCGATTATTTCATTAAAAATGCCAGTGTTTTTAAAGGTTCAATGTAATTTCTAAAAGTTCAGAGGAATTCTGAACTTTTTTTGTAAAAAAAATCAATTACAACGTAGTTGATAATGAAGGAGTAATGAAATGAAGGCAGAGATTATTGCAGTAGGGACCGAATTGCTTTTGGGACAGGTGGTGAATACCAATGCAACTTTCTTATCAGAAGAATTAGCTAGTTTAGGAATCGAAGTTTACTATCATAGTGTTGTAGGGGACAATCCAAAGCGTTTGGAAGAGCTAGTAACACTTGCCGAGAATCGCAGTGACTTGATCGTATTTTGCGGTGGTCTCGGACCTACAGAAGATGATTTAACCAAACAAATCGTTGCACAGCATGTCGGTCAAGAGCTCGTTCGTGACGAAGCAGGGTATGAGCAAATGCTGACCTTTTTCAAAAATGGTCAGCGTTTTATGACAGAAAATAATTTGAGGCAGACGTTGGTATTCAAAGATGGTACAGCGTTACCTAATGCAACTGGATTAGCAATCGGTATCTTCTACCGAACAGCTACAGCGGCATATCTCCTGTTGCCTGGACCACCAAGTGAACTGAAACCTATGTTTATCCAACAAGCCCGTCCAATTTTGCAGACAGAGTTTTCATCAGAAGAACAGTTGATTTCTCGAGTATTGCGATTTTATGGAATTGGAGAATCCGCACTAGTAACTGAACTTGCCGATCTAATTGATTCTCAGAAGAACCCAACGGTCGCACCGTATGCTAAACCCAATGAAGTAACCTTGCGTTTGACGGTGAAAACTACGGATGAATCGGCAGGACAAGCCAAACTAGATGAATTAGAACAACAAATCCAAGCAAGAGTGGGCGAATATTTTTATGGATATGGAGAGCATACTTCATTAGCTGAAGTAGTCGTTGATATGTTGAAAGAAAAGAAAAAAACCGTGACGGCTGCGGAGAGTTTGACAGCGGGACTCTTTCAAGCGACGCTGGGAGACATCTCAGGCGTGTCCCGTGTATTTTCTGGTGGTTATGTGACTTATGCTAAAGAGACAAAAAGTAAGATGCTAGGAATCAATGAAGACTTGCTAACAGCTTATGGAACTGTCAGCAAGGAATGTGCAGAAGCGATGGCGCTTGCTGCCCAAGCCAAAGAAAAAGCGGATTACGCCCTTTCTTTTACCGGGGTAGCTGGACCAGATGAGCTTGAGAATCAACGCCCAGGAACGGTCTGGATTGCTTTAGCAACCAATGAAGGTGTGAAAAGCAAGTGCTATCATTTTTCCAGAGATCGTGCATACGTTCGTCATAGTGCAGTAATGGCAGGATTAGATCTATTACGTAAGGAATTGTTAAGATGATGCGAATGTTTGTTCGTTTTTTCTTGCATTTTTTTAAAAGAAGGACTATTATTAACATAGTAATTGACACACGAAAGTGAAGAAAATAAGGGGGATTATCCGTTTGGCAGATGATCGTAAAGCAGCTTTAGATGCTGCACTGAAAAAGATTGAAAAGAACTATGGTAAGGGTGCCATTATGAAACTTGGTGAGAAAGTCGATCAACAAATTTCGACGATTCCAAGTGGTTCATTGGCTTTGGATGTTGCTTTAGGTGTGGGGGGTTATCCACGTGGACGTATTGTTGAAGTATATGGACCAGAAAGTTCTGGTAAAACCACAGTTGCTTTACACGCAATCGCTGAAGTTCAAAAAGGTGGCGGAACAGCAGCCTTTATTGATGCAGAACATGCATTAGATCCTCAATATGCACAAAAATTGGGTGTAAATATCGATGATTTGCTGCTATCTCAGCCCGATACAGGTGAGCAAGGTCTTGAGATCGCTGATGCTTTAGTATCAAGTGGAGCTGTCGATATTGTTGTTATCGACTCGGTTGCCGCTTTGGTACCAAGAGCTGAGATCGATGGTGAGATGGGTGATACCCACGTTGGTCTTCAAGCCCGGTTGATGTCTCAAGCATTGCGTAAATTATCTGGATCAATCAATAAGACCAAAACAATTGCGATTTTTATCAATCAAATTCGTGAAAAAGTTGGGATCATGTTCGGTAATCCTGAAACAACTCCTGGTGGACGTGCGCTTAAATTCTATTCGACGATTCGATTAGAGGTACGACGTGCAGAACAATTAAAATCCGGAACAGACATTATCGGAAACCGGACAAAAATCAAAGTTGTCAAAAATAAAGTAGCGCCACCTTTTAAAGTTGCTGAAGTAGACATGATGTATGGACAAGGAATCTCTCAAGAGGGAGAGTTGCTTGATATGGCAGTAGAGCAAGACATTGTTGATAAGAGCGGTGCTTGGTATGCTTATAAAGGAGATCGCATTGGTCAGGGGCGGGAAAACGCGAAAAACTATATGCGTGAACATCAAGAAATGATGATGGAAGTTTCTGCTCGTGTTCGCGATGCGTACGGCATTGGTACCGGAGAAACGGTCATTGAAACAGAAGATGCGCAAGAAGAACTACCATTAGACGAATAAGATCGTTTAACGATAAAGAAGAAGCCAAACATTCAAGTGTTTGGCTTTTTTTGTACAGTAATAACAGATCTGCTCATAAAAACTGCACGTTAAAATGAAGCCTATAGGAGGTGAGGGAGCGTCAATAATTTTGTGTAAATGATTCTTCCCTACTGCAGATTGTTTCTAATTCTCAATCAGTTGGCTTAGCA
>NZ_JBDGBK010000049.1:0-23498 GCF_040910045.1 Enterococcus sp. RTP21361st1_A6_RTP21361_211029
GAGCGCTAGCCCGCAGGAGCAAGTTTTCTAGATAAAGAGAAAAGTACGACGAGGAGCGCTAGCCCGCAGGAGCAAGTCTTCTAGATAAAGAGAAAAGTACAACGAGGAGCGCTAGCCCGCAGTTTTCTTACAAATGAGAAAGGTGAAATTGCTAGAGTGAACATGGCGTCTGATACCGTAAGCTAAAACTTCAATTGAAGTGGTGTGTTTTTTAAAAAGAGTGCTCTTTTGTTACAAAAAAATAAAGTTTGACATAGCTGCTGAAACTACATATTGATAGCGCTTTATTTTCTCGTTAGATTAGTGGCGAAAGGGGTTGGATAAATTGACAACAATTCGTGGGGACATTGAGTCTGCGAAAAACAGTAAGCAGGATGATCGTTGGTACCCTGAGTCAGAGATGCTGGCCAAGCGTTTGGAATGGTTCCAAGATTTAAAATTTGGGGTAATTTTCCATTATGGCTTATACGCACAAGCGGGTATCGTTGAATCATGGCAACTATCAGAAAAAGATGAATGGGCAAGGGAAAATAAAGCTTATCGAGAAGATATCAACACATTGCGTCTTGATTATTGGCAACTGATCAAAGCGTTTGCACCGATAGAATTAGATACTGATCAGTGGGCTGAAACGTGTAAAAAAGCTGGCTTCAAGTATTGTTTGTTCACAACGAAACACCATGACGGCTTTAATCTCTTCAATACGCTGGAGTCAGAATTCAAAATTGGCGGTAAATTGAGTCCTTTTAAACGAGATATCCTAAAAGAAGTTTTTGCCTCGTTCCAGCAAGCGGGTATTGCTACTGGGGCTTATTATTCTAAGGCGGACTGGTACTCACCGTTTTATTGGCTGGATGATGAAACGATCAAAGGGCGTCACGCAAGTTATGATCCATTAGAACAGCCAGAAATCTGGTCGCGGTATGTGGATTTTGTTCATCGACAAATTCATGAAATCACTGGCAACTATGGAAAAGTGGATTTGCTATGGCTAGATGCCGGCTGGTGTGGGCAGGGGAAAGAAGATTTACAGATGGATCGCTTAGCGGAGATTGCCCGGCGAAACCAGCCAGAATTGATCATTGTTGATCGCATGATGGGCGGTAGACATGAGAATTATGTGACGCCAGAACGCAAGATTCCTTCTTTAGAAGAAATCCCAACAAAAGTTTGGGAGAGTAATATACCTATAGGCAATGACTGGGGCTATGTTCCCCATGACACCTTTAAAAGCAGCCAAGAGTTAGTCGATACATTAATCGATGTCGTCAGTAAAGGCGGAAACTTAATTTTAGGAGTGGGTCCAACACCAGAAGGAACTTTCACGAAAGAAGAGACCCAGCGCCTGCTTGAAGTGGGTGATTGGTTGGAACAATATGGGGAAGGCATTTACGAGACCCGAGCTAGACCAGAAGCGTGGACGGAGAATTGGCATCTTACCTATAGCAAAGATCAAAAAACACATTATGCCTTTCGCAGTATCACAACAAATTTGCAGCCGCGAATTTTTCTGAAGGAGATCCATGCAGATGAAAAATCCGTGATCACAGATTTAGCAACCAATCAATCACTGACGATTCATGGAACGGGTGAAAACGCCTATATTGCTTCATCAGAAGTGCATCAGCCTGAACTTGGAGCAGTTGGCATTCGCATTTCTACACATTGAAGAAAAAATACACATTGCTTTGAAAGCGAATTCATTTCATATTTAGTATACAAACCAAAAACACAAGGAGGAGTATGAATGGAAACAACAACGATCAGAGAGCCTGTGTCAGCATCAAAAAGTAAAATCAAAGAAATGAAGACTAAATTAAAAAAGAGTCGACAGTTATATTTGTTTGTCCTGCCTGCTTTTTTGATTATTCTGATTTTTTCTTATGGGCCGATGTATGGTGTGATCATCGCCTTTAAAGACTATATGCCTTCTTTGGGAATATTCGAAAGTCCTTGGGTAGGGTTCAAACATTTTCAACGCTTTTTTGATTCTTATTACTTCTGGGATCTAATGAAAAATACATTAGGTATCAGTTTGTACTCTTTGATCGTCGGATTTCCGCTACCGATCATCCTTGCACTGGCTTTGAATGAAATCAAGGATGGTCCATTCAAAAAAATTACCCAGACAGTCACGTATGCCCCAAACTTTATCGCAGTAGTGGTAATGGTCGGAATGGTTATTGCATTTCTGTCTCCTTCCACTGGGATCATCAATCACTTTCTAGATTTTATCGGCGTGGGAAGAATCAATTTTATGACTGAACCGCGGTGGTTCAAAACAATCTATGTATTATCAGGCGTCTGGCAAGGCACAGGTTGGGGATCGGTTATTTACTTGGCAGCATTGTCTGGAGTGGATACTCAGCTGCATGAAGCTGCCACCATCGATGGTGCTTCTCGGCTCCAAAGAGTTTGGTATATCAATATTCCAACGATAATGCCGACCATGGTGATTTTACTGATCATGAGTTTTGGTAGTTTGATGTCGGTGGGATTCGAAAAAATCATTTTGATGCAAAACCCATTGAATATGGAATCATCGAATGTCATTGCAACCTTCGTTTATCAGCAAGGGCTTTTAGATGCACAATATAGTTTTGCAGCAGCTGTTGGGTTATTCAACTCGTTGATCAATTCAATTCTCTTGATTTTAGTCAACGGGATTGCGAAACGGCTGAGCGATTCGAGTCTCTTATAGAAAGGTGGTATAGGAATGAAAACAACTTCATTAGTGAAAGATACACGTGCAGATAAAATCTTTTTGGTTTTTGTTTATTTCTTTTTAGCCATAGCATTACTAATCGTTCTCTATCCATTGATCTATATCGTTAGTGCGTCGATTTCAAATCCTCATTTAGTCAACTCGGGGGAAATGTGGTTATTGCCAAAAGGGGTCACCTTTGAAGGCTATCGAACTCTCTTAGGCAATAGCAGCATCTGGCGCGGCTACTTAAATACGATCTATTACACTGTTTTAGGAACATCCATCAATTTGTTGGTGACACTGCCTTGTGCTTATGCACTCTCCAGAGATGATTTTTATGGCAGAAGAGCTTTTACCAATTTCATGCTAGTGACAATGTTTCTTTCTGGGGGCTTGATCCCTAGCTATTTACTGATCCGCAGCTTAGGGATGTTGAATACGGTTTGGGCTTTGGTTATCCCAGGAGCTGTCTCTGTCTATAATGTGGTCGTTACGCGGACCTTTTTTCAAACGACGATCCCAAGAGAGATGGAAGAAGCGGCAATCGTGGATGGCTGCTCGGATTTTCGCTTATTCATGCAGATCGTACTGCCTTTATCTACGCCAATCATTGCAGTTATGGCACTTTTTTACGGGGTAGGACACTGGAACAGTTTCTTCAGCGCATTGATCTATCTGTCAGATAAATCCATGTATCCATTACAAATGATTTTACGGGAAATTTTGATTTTACAAGATATGTCATCAAATACTGTCAGCAATGTGACTTCCGAAATGGCCAGTATGTTATACAGCAAGCAACAGTTAGCAGAGGTCATCAAATACGGTGTCATGATCGTTTCATCATTACCGGTCATTATTGTCTATCCATTTTTGCAGAAATATTTTGTCAAAGGCATGATGGTAGGATCAATTAAAGGATAAAACATAGAGGAGGAAGAAGATGGGAATGAAAAAAATTTTAGGAGTAACAGGGGTGTTTTTGTGCAGTGCGCTTTTACTCAGTGGGTGCGGGAACACAAAAAAGGAAACAACCGGAGAAAATGAAGGGGTAGCCATCAATCATGACAGCCAATTTCCGATCATTAAAGAAGGCGAAGAACTGACGCTGAACATTATGGCGCCAGGAGTAGGTATGGCAGAATGGGAAGATATGCCGACGCTGCAGGATTATCAAGAAAAAACAGGAATCAAACTGACTTATACGACACCCCCTTCTGCTGACTTTAGTACCAAGTTGAACTTAGCATTTGCTTCAGGGGATCTGCCGGATATCGTTTATGGCGCAGGATTGAATTCGCTCACTTCTTCAATGGAGATCGATTATGGTTCCCAAGGAATTCTGCTGCCGTTAGAAGAATATATCACGCCGGAAATTATGCCTAATCTTTATGCATTGACCCAAGAAGATCCGTCCATCTTAAAATCGATCACCACACCAGATGGCCATATTTATTCATTGCCGATGATTTCGAGAAATGCGACATCTATTTGGTGGCAAGGTCCGATGTGGTACAACGGAACGTGGCTAGATAAGTTGAATGTCAAGGAACTGCCAAAGACAACGGATGAATTGTATGATTTGCTGACACGATTCAAGAACGAAGATCCCAATGGTAATGGCAAAGCCGATGAGATTCCTTTGACCGATGTCGATATGAATTCAACAAGGGTATGGCTGATGGCAGCTTTTGGGTTACGGACACGAGGCGTTCAAGTAGATGATGATGTGGTTTCTTATACACCAATCTCGGAAAACTATAAAGCATTCCTTGAGTATATGAACAAATTGTATAGTGAAGGTTTGTTGGATGCGGAAGTTTATGGCCAATCCGACGAACAGAAAAAAGCAAAAGGACAAAATGATCAGTTGGGCTTGTTCGCCGATTACTTCAGCTTCTTTACGACAGGCCGCAGCGAGATTGAAGCGATGAACGATGCCATGTTCCAACCATTGACTTCAAAATGGTCGCCAGAAGCAGTGATTCCAGGAAGTCCACGAATTTCTCGGGGCACCTTTGCCATCACAAATGTCAATCCATCGCCGGAAGCTTCGATGCGCTGGGTGGATTACTTCTATTCTGAAGAAGGTACGAAATATATCGAACAAGGACCTGAAGGCGTTCTTTGGGAGTACAAAGAAAATGCTGACGGCCAAAAAGTACGAGTTTATGCAGAAGGCATTGATACAGAAAATACAGAAGATGAACGTGGCAAGATCACACCAGCATACGGGTTGACAACACCGAACATTGTTATCGATACGACAGGTGAATATCAAATCTTGAAATCCGCGGATGAACAACCTGATACTCGTTTCAGTGACTGGGTGGCCAAAGAAACAGCAGATAAGATGGATGACATTGCGGAAGTGCCATTTCCATTACTTTATCTGACTGTAGAAGAAAATGATAAAGTGGCTGCTACGGCTACTGACTTGACAACGTATGTCGAACAAATGGAAGCCAAATTCATTACGGGTGTCGAGCCAATCAGTAATTGGGATAAATATGTTTCGACTATCGAGTCCATGGGGATCGATGACTACATTTCCGTTTACCAAACAGCATATGATCGTTGGAAAGAGAACTAGAGTCACGGCAATAGGAGAAGCGGGCTTGGACAATTTCTTGTCTACCCGCTTTTTTCCTCCTCAGAAACCGAGTAAAGGAGAGAATACAGCGTGCAGTTATTTGAATTTGAACGTATCCGTAAGATTTTATTTCAATTAAAGAATTACCGGATTCGCTATCAGGTGCCTGTTAATGACTTGCAGTTAAAGCAAGAAAACTGGGCACCCTATGTGCAAGGAACTTTTTTTGGAGAAAAGAATTGTTATTACACAATGAAAGGAACTTTTGAACTACCGGAAGACTGGAAAGAGATGTCGGTTGCTTTGCAAGTCTATTCTTCGCTCTCTGAATGGGACAATACGACAAATCCGCAAATGAAAGTGTTCTTGAATGGGAATTACATTCAGGCAATTGATGTCAACCATCGAGAAGTGCGGTTGGATCCCTCGGAGCTAACAGGAACAATAGCCTTACAGATCGATATTTTTTCGGGACGAGAAGAGAAGAAGTTTCCGCTTTACGTGAATCTATTGGCGATCGATCCTATCGTTGAGCAAGTCTGGTTTGATTTCTCGACGATTTTTGACAGTTGGCGTGCCATTAGGAAATTTGGCGGAGAAGAACAAATCTATCAAAGCTGTCTGTCACAAGCTGCCAATGCATTAGATTTTCGAGCCCCCTATACGCCGCGATTCTATGAAGGCCTCACAAACGCGCAAGAATGTCTGCAAGCGTGTTACAGCCAAGAGATTCGTCAAAAAGTGACCGCAGTCGGGCATACCCACATCGATCTGGCATGGCTTTGGACGGCACAGCAAGCGGTTGAAAAAGGAGAACGCAGTTTTCAGACCGTATTAAAATTGATGGATGAATACCCTGAATATACGTTTCTCCAAAGCCAACCCCAGTTATATCAAGCGATCAAAGAACAATATCCTGAGTTATATCAGGCAATCAAAGAGAAGATTAAATCTGGACGCTGGGAAGTAGAAGGTGCTATGTGGGTAGAAGCAGATTGCAACTTGACCTCCGGTGAATCATTGGTAAGGCAGATTTTATACGGCAAACGCTTTATCAAAGAAGAGTTTGATCATGAGAGTCAGATTTTGTGGCTGCCGGATGTTTTTGGCTATTCCGCTGCATTGCCACAGATCTTGCAAAAGACCAATACACCTTATTTCATGACAACTAAATTGTCTTGGAATCAATTCAATCAGATTCCTTATGATTCGTTTTACTGGCAAGGGATCGATGGCAGCAGAGTTTTGACTCACTTTATTACAACGATCAGTGAAGGCTACAGTCCAAGACCCTACTACACCACTTACAATGGGCTTTTAGACCCTTATACAGTCAAAGGCAGCTTTGAACGGTACCAACAAAAAGATCAGCATGATGAGATCTTGATTGCATACGGCTATGGAGACGGCGGCGGCGGACCTACTAGAGAGATGCTGGAGACAAAACAGCGGTTATCAAAACCACTCCCTCAGATGCCAGTGATCACTGGCGATCATGCGGGCAAATTTTTTGACCGATTAGCCGCAGCTTTTGCTCATTCAGAAGCCCCGGTCTGGTTTGGCGAACTCTATTTTGAGTACCATCGTGGGACACTGACCTCCATCGGTAAAAATAAGAAAGCCAACCGCAAAGGCGAATTTTTATTGCAAACTATTGAGAAGCTTTACAGTGCCTATCGAAGCGAAGCGTATCCGCAAGAGCTCCTCGAAAGGCTCTGGAAAAAATTGTTGTTCAATCAATTTCACGATATTTTGCCAGGAAGTTCGATTGGCGAAGTGTACCAGCAGACAGAAGAAGAGTATGCTGCTCTTTTTGAAGAAGGCGAGCAATTGATCCAGTCCCTCGTGGCAGGAGGAACCGCCAGTGATGCAAATCATCAGGTGGTCTATAATCCATTAGGCTTTACTCGTGATGCCGTAATCAAAGTTGATATTCCGGCGATTCAAGAAGATTATCTGACACAGCGAACCGAAGATGGTTGTTTGCTGGTCAAAGTTCCACAAGTCCCTAGCTTAGGTCTGCGTCCCCTAACGTTGAGGGAGACTATCTCAGAACCAGTAGAACAAGAGTGTGTTCCGTTGACTCGTCAACTGGAAACGACCGACTTTGTCGTAACATTTAACGCGGCATATGAAATGACTGCTCTTTTTGACAAAAGACACCAGCGAGAGGTCTTGCCAGCAGGAGAAGTGATGAATCAATTGATTGCTTATGAAGACTTACCGATGGATTATGATGCGTGGGATATAGACATCTACTACGATCGTAAAGCTTATCCAGTAGAGGATGTGACTGACGCATCAATCGTCGAGCAAGGCGAGATTCGTGACACGATCCGTATCAAACGGACGTTTGAGCAATCAACGATCATTCAGCTGATCCATTTCTATCATGGAACCGGCAGGATCGACTTTGAGACAACGGTCGATTGGCATCAGCATCATCTTTTATTGAAGGCGCAGTTGCCAATTGCCGTCAATACGCTAGATGCCACTTTCGATATCCAATTTGGGAATGTCAAACGTGCCATCCACAAAAATACCACTTGGGATTTGGCACGTTTTGAGAGTTGTGGGCAAAAATGGGTCGACTTGTCTGAAGATGGTTATGGCGTCAGTGTGTTGACGGATTGTAAATACGGATTCAGCACAGCTTACCAAAAAATTGGTCTCTCTCTTATCAAGTCGGCGACTGATCCCTATCCAGAAGCAGATCAAGGACTTCATTCGTTTACCTATTCTCTCTATGTTCATGAAGGTGACTGGAAAAAAGGACAAACGATGGAAGAAGCGTTGGCACTCAATGTACCAGCATATGTATTGGCAGATTTTGATCAGCAGCAAGAGCAATCTTTTTTACAAGTGGATCACAATAATGTGCTGATCGATTCGGTCAAAAAGGCTGAAGCAGATGAAGCCATCGTGGTACGTTTGTATGAATACCACAATCGCAAAACGACATGCCGCTTGACCGCAGCTAAAAAAATCAAACGAGCAGTGCTAACGAATTTATTGGAAGAGGAACAGCAGGAGTTAGTGGTCACGGGCGTGTGCCACCAAGTGGTGATTCCTTTCAACCCTTATGAAATTCAAACGGTCAAGGTCTATTTTGACTAATCGGCATTTTTGATGATAGGAGTTTAAAATGATCGAAGAAATTGTAAAGAAGATGTCCCTAAAAGAAAAAATCGGCCAGTTGAATCAGCGATTGTATGGCTGGCAAGTTTATCAGAAAAAGGAAGGAAAACTTTATTTGACAGACTACTTCAAGTCGGAAGTTGCTCGCTTTGGCTCGATTGGCTGGATCTACGGCGTTTTCCGAGCAGATCCTTGGTCGGGCAAGGACGCAACAACGGGTCTCTCGGTGGAAGAATCACGGGAAGTCAGCCGGATGATTCAGGACTATTTAAAAGAACATACTCGTCTTGGAATCCCAGCTTTTTTGACAGAAGAATGTCCTCATGGTCATCAAGGATTAGCAGCAACAACACTGCCGGTCAATTTCAGTACAGGGGCTAGTTGGAATCCTGATCTTTATCAGAGCGTGCAGACGTTCGTGGCACAAGAGTTACGAGCTAAAGGGGCGCAAGTTGGGCTGATCTCTACCTTGGATATCGTACGAGATCCTAGGTGGGGACGAACCGAGGAATGTTTCAGTGAAGATCCCTACTTAGCCAGTTGTTTTACGCAAGCTGCGGTCAAGGGAATGCAAGGGGAAATACTTGGTCATGAACCGACAACCCATGTACTGGCCGTGTTAAAACATTTTGCAGCTCAAGGTTCAAGTATGGGCGGGCACAATGCAGGACCAGTCAATATTGGGGAGCAAGAATTGCGAGAGATTCATTTACCCGCTATGCTGGCGGGAATTCAGGCAGGGGCACTAGGGTGCATGGCTGCTTATAATGATTGGGATGGTGTCCCTTGTCACGCGAACCCTCGCTTACTTCAAGAGATTTTGCGAGAGGAAGCCGGCTTTGCAGGAGTTGTGATGGCAGATGGTTGTGCGTTGGACCGTTTAGCGGATTGGCTAGGAAACAAACCAGAAGCGGCAGCCCGGGCCATGAACAGCGGCGTAGACATCAGTTTATGGGACAATGTTTTCCCTCAGTTGGAAGCTGCTGTTGATCAAGGGTTGATTAAGCAAGAAACCATTGATCGATCCGTGATGCGCGTTCTGAAACTGAAAGAGCAGCTAGGACTTTTTGACGAACCGGTGCCTACGGTGTCCGTTCCGGATCAAAAGCAGTTTCAAGAAAGTGCAACTCGTTTAGCAGAAGAAGCCATCGTTTTGTTGAAAAATGAGCAAGTCTTACCGTTAAAGAAACAAAGACAAACAATTGCTGTTATTGGTCCTCATAGCAAAAACAGCTATCATCAGCTAGGGGACTATACTCCTTTCAAAGAACTGTCTGAGTGCCGCAATCTGTGGGAGGGGTTGCTGGAAATCAAGGGGACCGAAACCACTTTTATTCAAGCAGATGGCTGCGGCATCACAGAAGGAACCAAAGAGCAACTGACTGCCGCATGCCAAGCGGCAGCAACAGCGGATCAAATCATTTTAACGATTGGCGGCTCTAGTATTCGTGACTTTTCGACGGATTTTGATAAGAATGGAGCTGCCTTGCAAGGATCTGCGGAGATGACCAGTGGGGAAAATATCGATCTGGCGTCTTTGGCATTGCCAGAATGTCAAAAACGATTGATTACTGAATTGAAAAAATTTCAGAAACCTCTGATCGGTATTGTCATTGCTGGCCGTCCTCATCTGTTAAGTGAGGTCAGTACCGCTTTTGATGCGTTGCTTTTTGCAGGTTATCCAGGGCAATTTGGCGGAAGTGCGCTAGCTCGGATTCTTTTTGGCGAAACGAATCCCAGTGGGAAACTAGCTGTTTCTATTCCAGATGAAAATGGGCAGCTGCCAGTTTATTACAACTACCGTGAGGCTGCTTTCCAGAGAGATTACACAGATTGTTCAGGAACCCCTCGTTATGGGTTTGGTTATGGTCTAAGCTATGCAGAATTTATGCTTAAGGGAATCCATGCGCAGTATGCTCCGCAAGCAATCCAAATTAATGGAACAATCGAGAATCTTTCGGTGATAGCAGGAGCTGAAGTGGTACAAGTGTATCTTCGCAATTACTCACAGCAGGTCTTACCGCGTGTCAAAGTGTTATGCGGTTTTCAAAAAGTCTTTTTGCCAGCCAAAAGCACCGTCGACTTTTCTCTAACAGTTTCTTATGAAACGTTGAAACGGTTGAACATTTCACCAAATGAATTGCCAGCTGATTTTATCATCCAAGTCGAAGCAGCCAATCAGAAACAAGTATTCACGAAGCCATTGAAACAAGAAGAAAATGGAAAAGGAGAGAAATCATGTTAAAATTCCCGGAAGGATTTTTATGGGGAGCAGCTGCTTCTGCTCCTCAAACGGAAGGCGCTGCGGCGATTGATGGCAAAAGCCCTTCAACTTGGGATAAATGGTTCGAATTGGAGCCAGACAAGTTCTACGATCACGTAGGACCTAGTGATACTTCGAATACCTACCGACACTTTCGAGAAGATGTGGCGCTGATGAAAGCCATGAATCTGAACTCTTATCGGACGTCAATTGCTTGGACACGACTAGTACCTGATGGAAAGACGGTCAACCCTCAAGCAGTCACCTTCTATCGTGCCTATTTTCAAGAAATGGTCGATCAAGGAATCGAACCTATCATCAATTTGTTCCATTTTGATATGCCGTGGTGGTTAATGGAAAGAGGTGGTTGGGAAGCCAGAGAATCGGTAGATTACTTTGCCGCTTACGCTCGTATCGCCTTTGAGCAATTTGGCGACATTGTCAAAAAATGGGCCACATTCAACGAACCTTTAGTTCATATTGAATGCGGATATATGGGGGATGCCCATTGGCCTAAAGTTCATAATTTTAAACGAGCGATCCAAGTAGGCTATCATACACTGTTAGCTCACGCAAAAGCAGTAGCTGCTTTTCGCGAACTTGCGATTCCTAACGGAGAGATAGCGATTATCTTAAATTTATCGCCCGTCTATCCGAAAAGTCCGCAGTCTGCTGATCTTGAAGCTGCTGAATGGGCAGACTTACTCTATATTCGCAGTTTTTTAGACTGTACAGTCCTCGGACGATTTCCAGAAAAATTAGTCGCGATGCTGAAAAAGTCAGGTCTTGCTCCTGTAACAGAGGAGGGGGACCGAGAACTTTTTGCCTTAAATACGGTGGACTTTATTGGTTGCAATTACTACCAGCCATTACGAGTTCAAGCCCCGATTGCGCCGAACGATCCAATCACAGGGCCGAGGGATCTTTTTCGAGGCTATGATTGGCCGGACAAAAAAATCAACCCTCATCGCGGTTGGGAAATCTTTCCGCAAGGTATTTATGACATTGCCATGCGTCTAAAGAATAGCTATGGCACGATTCCTTGGTATATTTCTGAAAATGGTATGGGGGTTTCTCAAGAAGAACGCTTCGCAACGCAAGAGGGGGAGATTAATGACACCTATCGCATCGAATTTGTAACAGATCATCTCAAAGAACTGCAGCGGGCGATCGAAGCAGGAGCCCCTTGCTTCGGTTATCATATGTGGACATTTATCGATTGTTGGAGCTGGCTGAATGCGTATAAAAATCGTTATGGGTATTATCGAGTAGATTTGACAGATGATACCCGAACACCAAAAGCGTCGAGCTTTTGGATGGCGCAAGTAGCAAAGGACAATGGGATCGATTCAGGGAATGGACCTGATTAGCCAGCAAATAAAGCATGCTTCAGAGAGACGATTGGACCTCTGGAGCATGCTTTGAGTGTTTCAACTGATTTTATTTTATGCTTAAGTTTCGACCACTGAATTTAGCAGGCGCATTTGACGATCAGAGATATTTGTGACGATAGTCAGCAATGGCCTGTCTTGATTCGTAGATATTTTGAGCCAGCTGTTCATTTTTACTCAAAAAGACATAGAACAGCACATCAACTGCCAAAAGATGAGCAATAATCGAGTTGGTTGCTGCACTGCGCATATTGGCTTCTTTCGGTCGGGAAACTTGCAGCGGAACATCTGCTAATTTCGAAAGGGAATTACTGCCAAAGCGAGTCAAAGATAGAACTGGAATCCCCATCTCCTTCGTAAACTCCGCAAGGTGTAGGATTTCAGGTGTTTGACCACTGTTTGAGACAGCCCAGAGCAAACATTCTTTTTCGTGTTTGATCAATTGAGGCAACAGCGAATTATAGTCGGTTTCGAAAATAACCACTTTGCCTAAGCGAGTCCATTTTTGTTGGATATCTTGAGCAATCAAAGAGGAAGCACCGATACCACATACGAAGATCCGATTGCGGGTTTTCAGTAGGTCCGCTGCTGCCAGCATTACTTGTTCTTCTAAAAGGTCCGCAGTCTCATGCATAGTCACTTGGGCATTATGGCTCAATTTCGCAGTAATATCATGAAAAGATTCGTTCAATGCAACATCTGCATAGCCAATGATCTCCTCATGGGTTTGTCGGGAGCCAGATTCCGCAGAAAGCTGAATCTTAAGATCAGTTAGGCTGGAAAAGCCTGTTTTCTTTGCAAAACGAACAACTGTAGGGGCGCTGATCCCGGTAGCTTGAGCCAACTGACTCGCAGTCATCGAAGGAACTTTTTCAGAATTTTTTTTGATGTAATCAAAAAGTTTTTTTTCAGAATTGGATAATTCGCTCTGGATACTTTCAATGCGAGAAAGGACGCTCATAAGGTCACCTGCTTTAAGAAATTTCTAGATTTAGTATACCATAAGTTGGAGTGTTGCTTTCATTTTAAAATGAAAAGATTCAGCGAAGAAACTTGCATTTTTAGGTAGAATAAAGTAAAGTAATTACGTGTGAATACACGCTACCTGTTACTTGGTTCAACGAGTCACCAACGTTTTACTCAGTCGCAGGTGAAAAAAGAAAAAAGAGGTGAAAAACATGGCAATTACGAAAGAACGCAAAAACGAAATCATCAACAAATTTGCTCGTCATGAAGGAGATACTGGTTCTCCAGAAGTTCAAATCGCTGTTCTTACAGAAGAAATCAACCATTTGAACGAACATGCACGTATGCACAAAAAAGACCACCATTCATACCGTGGCCTAATGAAAAAAGTTGGTCACCGTCGTAACTTATTAGCATACCTACGTCAAAAAGACGTACAACGTTACCGCGAATTGATCCAAGCTTTAGGATTACGTCGTTAATCAAACAAAGAAAAGTGAGGTTCAACCCGAATCTCACTTTTTTGCTATGAATCACTGCGACTGGGCGGCACAAGCCGTACAGAGCAGATGATGAATAGTACTAGGCGACTAACCAGGAGCGTAGTCACCCGAGCGGAATCACTGCGACTGGGCGGCACAAGCCGCACAGAGCAGATGATGAATAGTACTAGGCGACTAATAATAGTGGCCCCATCTTTTTAACAAACTCAATTAGCGGGACTTGACTGGTGAATCAAACCCGCAACTAAAAAAGAATCTCTGAGACACGGCGAGCAGCTTCCTACTAACCAAATGAAAGCAGCGGAAGCACCGATCCGCTTTTTTCATTTGTTTAGTAGTGACTTGCTTGGCTCAGAAAAAAAGGAGCAGATCATGACAGAAAAACAAGTATTCAAAACGACTTGGGGCGGGCGTCCGCTACAAGTTGAAGTTGGCCAATTAGCCAAACAAGCAAATGGCGCAGTACTCGTCCGCTATGGCGATACAGTAGTTCTTAGTGCAGCCGTTGCTTCAAAAGAAGCAAAAGATACAGACTTCTTCCCTTTAACGATCAATTATGAAGAAAAAATGTACGCAGTCGGGAAAGTTCCTGGTGGTTTCATCAAACGTGAAGGTCGTCCAAGTACCGAAGCAACATTGACTGCTCGTTTGATCGACCGTCCAATCCGTCCAATGTTTGCGGATGGTTTCCGAAATGAAGTCCAAGTGACAAATATTGTCATGAGTGTGGAACAAGATTGCTCACCAGCAATGGCTGCAATGCTAGGCTCTTCCTTAGCGTTGTCTATTTCCGATGTGCCTTTTGACGGACCAATCGCTGGTGTTGAAGTTGGCCGTGTCAATGGGGAATATGTGTTGAATCCAACCGTTGAACAAGCAGAGCAAACAGATATCGAATTGACGGTTGCTGGTACGAAAAAAGCCATCAACATGGTAGAATCAGGAGCGAAAGAAGTTTCTGAAGATGATATGCTAGGCGCTTTGCTGTTCGGTTTTGAAGCAATCAAAGAATTAGTTGCTTTCCAAGAAGAAATCGTTGCAGCAGTCGGTAAACCAAAAATGGAAGTGACTTTGCTTCAAGTAGATGCTGACTTGAAAAAAGAAATTTTCGATGGCTACTATCAAACAATGAAAACGGCTGTTATGACCGAAGAAAAATTGGCTCGTGAAGACGAGATCGACAACGTCAAAGAAACAGTTAAAGAAGTTTATGCAGAAAAATTTGCGGGTCATGAGGATGAAGGGCAGCTTCTAAAAGAAGTGAAACAAATCGCAGAAGACCTTGAAAAAGATGTTGTCCGTGAATTGATCACGATCGACAAAATTCGTCCCGATGGCCGGAAATTGGATGAAATTCGTCCATTAGCCTCAGAAGTCGGTCTGTTGCCTCGTGTTCATGGTTCAGGACTATTCACTCGTGGGCAAACGCAAGCATTATCTGCTTGTACATTGGCACCATTGGGTGAACATCAAATCATTGATGGTTTAGGGGTAGAAGAATCAAAACGGTTCATCCACCACTATAATTTCCCGCAGTTTTCAGTTGGTTCAACAGGACGTGCCGGTTCTCCAGGCCGTCGTGAGATCGGACATGGCGCTTTAGGTGAACGTGCCTTGGCGCAAGTAATCCCAAGTGAAGAGGATTTCCCTTACACAATCCGTTTAGTGGCAGAAGTATTAGAATCCAATGGTTCATCCTCACAAGCAAGTATTTGTGCGGGTACATTGGCATTGATGGATGCTGGTGTTCCAATCAAAGCCCCTGTTGCTGGTATCGCGATGGGACTTGTCTCTGATGGCGAAAACTATACGATCTTGACCGACATCCAAGGATTGGAAGATCATTTAGGCGATATGGACTTTAAAGTTGCCGGAACAAAAGATGGAATCACAGCCTTACAAATGGATATCAAGATCCAAGGAATCACCGAGCAAATCTTAACTGAAGCTCTATCGCAAGCGAAAAAAGCACGGATGGAAATCTTAAATGAATTGACTTCAACTATTGCTGCGCCACGGGAAGAATTGAGTCCATACGCACCGAAGATCGAGATGATCCAAATCGACCCAGCCAAAATCAAAGATGTGATTGGTAAAGGTGGCGACACGATCAATGGCATCATTGATGAAACAGGCGTGAAGATCGACATCGATCAAGACGGAAAAGTATCAATTGCTTCTTCTGATGCGGAAATGATCAAGAAAGCTATTAAGATCATTGAAGATCTAACAAAAGAAGTCAAAGTTGGCGAAGTTTATTTAGGAAAAGTTGTTCGTGTTGAAAAATTCGGCGCTTTTGTCAACTTGATCAAAGGCAAAGATGGGTTAGTTCACATTTCTCAACTTGCAAATGAACGGGTCAACAAAGTAGAAGATGTTGTCAAAGAAGGCGATGAAGTTCTTGTGAAAGTCACAGAGATCGACAAACAAGGTCGAATTAATTTGTCTCGCAAAGCATTATTGACTGACGATAAAGCAGAGAAGAAATAATTTTCTTAACTAGTTATCCGCAAGAGAAGATTTTGCAAACGTAAATCAACGTCCAACCCCCCAGTAATCGATTCGATTACTGGGGGGTTTTTACGACATAAGGCACAGACATTTCGCTGATAATAAGGTAAACTGACTCAAAGAGGTCGGGCAATCAAAAATTCAAAAAACGTATAGAAGGTGAAAAAATGAAAGCCACACAGGGAAGTGTTTTTCGACGACGAGAGGCCTTGATCACCTACTTAGATAAGTATGATTATGGGACTGTTTCAGAATTAGCGGATCGATTTCAAGTATCAGAAGTGACGATTCGCAGGGATTTGTTGTTTCTGGAAAAAAAGCAGTTGATTGAACGTTATTATGGCGGCGTGAAACGGATCAAGAAATCAGAAAAAAGAGAATCCCAGCAACTTGGATCGGTAGAAGAATTTCCTTGGCAGCGACTGCTTCCACCGTTACACCTTTTGCTGCAAGAAAAGAAATTGATTTTTGTGGGGGCTGGACGCTGGTCGAAAGAATTGATCCACGCAGTTGCTGATTTTGATTTAACGATTGTGACCAATGACCATTCCGCATTGATTGATCTAAAACCAGGACGGGCGATTGTTTGTCTGTGTGGAGGAGAAGTGGAAAGCAACTCCACTGTGTTAGTCGGAGATATAGCGACACTGGCTTTCAGCAAATATACGGCTGATTTGTGTTTGATTGAAGCCTCAGGAATCGACTCCCATGAAATCACAACAACGACACTAAGTGAATCCTTTGTGTATCGGACGATGCTTCAGCATACTCAAGGAGAGAAAATCATCTATACGGAAGGAGAAAATATCGGCCATGTCCGAGGATTTATGATTGATCGTACGTTTATGGCGAATCGCTTGTTTAGCAATAGGCAACTTACAGAGATCGAGACGGCGCAATTTTCTTCTCAAGGTCTGCAGTTTTCGCTGCTATGATTTTAATTTGGCATTGAAGCTTTTCTCAGACAATCAATTAAGGAGAATCGTTCATAAATATTCTTTCATGAACAGTTCTTGTCCGGCTATTGCTTTTGATCAAGGAGACGATTATCCTAAATACCAGAAAGAGATTTACTAAAAAAGACAGGAGAACATCATGACATCAAAATTTCCAACAGATTTTTTATGGGGAGCATCCATTTCCGCACATCAAACAGAAGGAGCTTATTTAGCGGATGGTAAAGGACTAAGTGTTCAAGATACTCGTCCCCGAGACAATAACGAGATCGCCGATTTTACAGTAGCGGTGGATCATTACCATCGGTACAAGGAAGATATCGCCTTGTTAGCAGAACTAGGAATCAAAGTTTTTCGCTTTTCAATTGCATGGTCACGGATCTACCCTGAGGGGCGGGGAAGTGTTAACCAGAAAGGATTGGACCATTATAGTGCTGTCATCGACGAACTGTTGAAGCAGGGAATCCAACCATTTATTACGTTAAATCATTTTGATTTACCACAAGCTTTGGAAGATCAAGGCGGCTGGACAAATCGCAGTACAGTTGAAGCTTTTGAAACCTATGCTAAGACATTGTTCAACGCTTATGGTGATCGGGTGACCCATTGGTTGACGATCAATGAACCGAATATCATGCTCTTAGTCGATCGCAAGATACTAGGCAAAACGATTCCTCTACCTGAGAAGTACCAGCAATTCCATCATCTGATGATTGCTGAAAAGCTTGCCTTCAAACATTGCCATGAACTCGTTCCAAATGGAAAAATTGGACCAGTCCCTAATATCTCGCTTGTTTATGCAGCAACCAGCAAGCCGGAAGACAATCAGGCGGCCCTTTATTTCAATAGCGTTCGGAATTGGGCGTATTTAGATTTTGCCTGCTTAGGACGCTACAATACAGTCTTTCAAGATTACTTGAATCAAAGTGGGGTGAAGATCACTATCCACCCAGAGGATCAGGCTTTGATGACCAGTGCCTTCCCAGACTTTGTAGCTATGAATTTCTATACAACGGTCACAGTTGAACAGCCAACGATGGAAGGAGACATGACGAATGGGATCAGTGATCAACAAAGTGAAGACATCATGGAACGAGGGTTTTATAAAGGATTTACGAATCCCTATTTGAAGAAAAATGCGTTTAACTGGACCATTGATCCTCTGGGCTTAAAAACGACTTTGCAAACACTCTATGATCGCTACCATCTACCAATCCTCATCACAGAAAACGGTTTGGGAGCAGAAGATCATCTGGAAGAAAACGGCGCAGTCCATGATTCTTACCGTATCGACTATTTGCAGCAGCACATCCAGCAATGTCTAGCAGCTATCGAGTCAGGAGTGGAATTGATTGGCTATAGTCCTTGGTCTGCGATCGATTTGATCAGTGTCCATGAAGGCATCAAAAAGCGCTATGGTTTTATTTATGTGGATCGGAATGATGCCGATGAAAAAGAGCAAAAGCGTGTGAAAAAAGATAGTTTTTACTGGTATCAAAAGTTGATCGAAAACGGACATTGGGAGGGATAAGCAATGAATCATGTTTTTACTTTTTTAGAGCAGCGATTGATGCCGCCATTAAATAAAGTCGCTAACTTGCGTTTTATCCGGGCAATTATGCAAGCGGGAGTCATCACGGTTCCTTTCACGATCGTTGGCTCGATTTTTTTGATCATCAATAACCTGCCTCAAATTATTCCGCCGCTGGCCAGCTTTTTTGAACAGACGATTTTGAAATTTTCCCCGCTTTATAGTGTCGCGACAACTATGTCTATCGGCTCGATCGCACTCTTTTATTGTTTAGCCACTGCGTATTATTTAACGGACATCTATCGCAAAGAAGAAAAACTCCAATTGAGCAGCTTTGTTGGCGCAATTCTTGGGTTGTTTGCATTTTTGATGACGATCATTCAAGTCGATATTTCAGATAGTGGGGCACAATTGCTTCAAACAACTGGAGAGACAGCTATCATCTATAATGGTGTAGCACTTGGTTCTTGGGTGACACGGTTTAGTGGGGTCGGTATTTTTATCGGTATCCTTACGGCGGTGCTGGCAACCCAAGTCTATCGTTTTTGTGTTAAAAAGAAAATCACGATCCAAATGCCAGCGGGAGTACCAGATGGGGTCAGTAAAGCATTTGCTTCCCTGATTCCAGCGATTATTATTGCTTTTTTGATGATTCTGATCAATGGCTGTTTAGCCGTTTTTCATACCGACTTGCATGGTTTGTTGTCAAAACCATTTGAATTTGTAAAAGATTTGACAGGTTCTTGGCTAGGGATCATTGTAATCATGTTGTTGATTCATTTGTTGTGGGCCGTTGGTGTTCACGGAACAGCCGTCATCAAAAACAGTTTTATCAATCCTATTTTATTAGTTGCTTTAACCGAAAACATCGATGGAGCAACCAACATTTTTGCCGGTGATTTTGTCAATATGTACATTTTTATTGGCGGTGCTGGCAGTACGTTAGGGTTGGTCTTGTTGATGCTGTTTCGAGCTAAATCCCAACAGTTGAAAGTATTGGGCAAAGCGGCGATCCTTCCAGGATTGTTCAATATCAATGAACCAGTGATCTTTGGTGCGCCAATCGTCTATAATCCTTATTTGATTATTCCTTTTATTGTGACACCGCTGATCAATGTGACGATTGCTTATTTTGCTACATCCTTTGGCTTTGTAGCTAAAGTGATCACCGGGATTCCTTGGATCTCACCTGTTGGGATTGGAGCATTTCTTGGAACTGGCGGTGATTTTCGCGGAATCTTGATCGCTATCCTTAATTTATTGATTTCGGTTGTCTGCTATTATCCATTTTTCCGAATGTACGATAGTAAACTTTTTGCGGAGCAGCAAGCAAACGAAGCAGAAGCGACTCTCCATGATCAGTAGACAAAAAGAGCGTGGGACAAAAGTAAAAAACACTTTTGTCCCACGCTCTAAACACGTCTAAATGGCGGAAGCAGAAGCAACTCCGAGAAATTAATCGAACTACCCCAAAATTTGAAAAGCAATTTCCGTGTATTCCTCCTTATTTTGCGGAGTTTAACATTTCTGTCGCAGCCTCTTTTTTAGCGAAAACTATAATCCGACAACGAAATATGCCGGGCATGACACCAGTCTTTGACAGAACCGGAGAAAATTAGCGGTACATTGGTCAAATCCTGTGTCAGGGTTTGTCCGACCATGGTGTAGAGCAGCTGAAGCTGTTCTTTCCAAGACTGGATGGTGGCAATCGTTTCTTCAGGTCCTTTATCTAAGAGCATGGTCAAAATCGTAGCAGAGATTCCGACACTTTTGGCACCAAGACATAAAGCTTTGAAAATATCAAAGGCATCTCGAATCCCTCCTGAAGCGATTGTCGTGAAGGAGTGTTGCACTTCGTTGGCTTCTAGTAAAGAAATAACCGTCGATTGGCCGAAGTGATTCAAGTAAGCTATTTCTCGTTTTTTTCTGCGGGCATTTTCAATTTGGGTAAAACTCGTTCCGCCGCTACCAGCAACATCGATCGTTTGTACGCCTACCGAAATCAATTGCTGAATAGTCTCTCGGGTCATACCAAAACCGACTTCTTTTACGACAACTGGTACTGGAGCCGCCTTTACGATTTGTTCCAGCAGACTTAGCCAATTGCTGAATTCACGGTCCCCTTCTGGCATCACCAATTCTTGAGGGGCATTCAGATGGATCTGTAAGGCATCGGCTTCAAATAAGTCGATCGCACGCAAGGCATTTTCAACGGAACTACCAGCACCGACATTTGCTAAAAGAAAGCCCTCTGGATTGACTTGGCGAACGACTTGGAACGTGTCGGACAGCGCTGGGTCTTTTAATGCAGCTGAGACAGAACCAGTCGCCATCATCAGGTCACAAGCTTTCGCAACTTCAGCCAAGTCTTGGTTGATTTTTTTGCTTTTCTCACTTCCGCCTGTCATGGCGTTGATGAAAAAAGGGGTAGCGAAAGAGCGGCCAAAGAGTTCCGTTTCCAAAGTGACTTGTGCGCTATCGATCTCGGGAAAGGACTGGTGAATAATTTGAACCGCATCAAAATCATTCAACCGTGGCTTGTGAAAGGCTTTTGCCAATGAGACGTGTTCATCTTTTCGATTCATTAAATCTCCTCCCGATAATGATAGACATGCAGCGGCAATGGAATAATGTCGGCTTTTTCCCAAGCGCTCATCAATGGTAAGATCCCGGTTTTTTGATCGACGATCACAATGCCGCAATCCCCGCCGCCAGCGCCTGAAGACTTGGCGGCCCCGCGATAGGTTTCTGCTAAGTCACATAGTTTCTTTAAAGCGGGTGTTTCAATGGTTACACCAGTCAGACTAGATAATCCTACAAGTAATTTTCGATTTTCGGTAATCATTTTTTTGATTGTTCGGCTGTCTTCATTTAAAAAGCCATCAATCAAACGATTGACACAGTCTTTGCTGTCTGCCAAAAATTTGGCATAGCCCTTTTCTTTGGCTTCTTTTGATTGGTAGACTTGGTCAACTAAATCAGAAGTGGAAGCAGGACTACCTGTCCACCCAATCAACAGGCGCAATGATTTTGGGACAATCAATGGACGGATCGAAAGCTCTGGCCAATCACTGGTCAATAGCTGAGTCAATGTCCATTCCTGCTGTTTTCGTAAGACCCACTCATGATCAAATGTGGAAAAAGCCAGCCAGCCGCCATAGCAAGAAGCAGCAATGTCACCACACGAGCCATTCCCTTGCACGGCCAAATGGGCCAATGCGGCGATCTTGAATTGCGTCAAGCGATCCATTTTTAGATCATAGTAGAGGTTGAGTGCTTTGACGGTAGCAACGGTCACTGCACCGCTAGAACCAAGTCCATATTTTCGACCGTTGGAATTATCTAACTCACTCGTTACTTTTAAGTCATAAAAAGAGAGCAGGGTTCCTTTTTCTTGAGCGTATTTTTCTGTTAGACGAATAGCAGCTAGAATGTAATGAAAAGGATTTTCTCGGTGGTCCAGTACTAGTTCGCCATTGCGGCGGGTCCAGCGGATCGGCAAGTCACTGTACTGGGCAGATTGGATACTGCCGTTTTTGCGGGCGCCTTCGATCGTCACATTGATGAATTGATCCACCGCAACGATGATCGCTGGATGTCCAGGTTCAACGACCGCATACTCACCTGCAATAAATAATTTGCCGGGGACTGAGATTTCTATCATTTCGACACTCCTTCATTTGTCATAGACGGATCGGTCACTGTCATTGGTAAATCAACCAACCCTTGTCCTGCGTGAGCAACGATTAATTGTTCAGGATGAAAATCTTTTTTCAGCTGGGTTAATATAGCTTCTTCGTCTTTTCTTTGACAAAGCACTTTGACATTTGGTCCGGCATCCATCGTAAAGTAGCAGGCCAGCCCTTTTTGACGCAAGGAACGGACGCAATCCATTGCTCGCAAGGATTCAGGAGACCAGTAGGTGAACGGTGGAGTCGCCGCCATAGTAGTGGCATGCATTTTTAGGGCATTGGCTTCTGTCGTTTCACCTAATAACTGAAAGTCTTTTTCGCGGATGGCTTGCTTTAACTTTTTCAAATCGTGTGGTGTGCTTTCTAGCCAACCAGAATAATAGCTGGAAGTCTCTACAGTCCGACGCATCCCGTCACGACTGGAAACATCTTTTTCTTTGTCGTTGATCAAAATGAAAAGCATACTTAGCTCTTTTTCCCAGCCTTCCGAAGCAATCGGTGTTGCGTAAGACGTGTCATCATCACCAGTATGCCATTCGACAAAGCCGCCAAAAATACTGCGACAAGCAGAGCCAGATCCCCGCCGAGCGAGACGGGATAGTTCTGTTTGTGATAATTGTAAGTCAAGTGCTGCGTTACAGGCTCCGGCTAAAGCAGCTAGTCCACTAGCAGATGAAGCAAGACCAGCAGCTGTTGGAACGAAATTGCGGCTGTTGACTTGCGCGAAAAAAGGACAATTGGCTTTTGCGCGTACAAGATCCAAAAAAGCGGAGATTTTCTTCGTTGCAGCCTCACTCTGCTGTTTGTCATCCAGGAAAAAACGGTCTTGAGTATATTCCTCTGAAAAGGTAACAGAGGTTTCTGTATAGAAAGCATCTAACGTCAAAGATAAGCTGTTATTCATTGGCAAGATCAGTGTTTCGTTCTCCTTGCCCCAATATTTGATCAAAGCAATATTCGTGTAGGCTCGCGCCTTTCCTTTATACATGTTCGTAAGCTCCTAATCCTTGAATCCAAGTGGCATGGGCGCCATTGGACAATAAAATACGGCTGATCACTTCAGCCTGTGTTTTTGTTTGAGTCAAAGCGATCATACAGCCACCGCGGCCACCGCCCGTCAGCTTTGCGCCAAAAGCGCCATTGGCTAATGCCAGTGACACGAGATCGTCCAGGTTTTGATTGCTGACACCTAGTTGCCGGAGGGTCTCATGTGCGTGGGTCATTGCCTGACCTAGCTGCGTCAGCTG
>NZ_JBDGBK010000050.1:0-23043 GCF_040910045.1 Enterococcus sp. RTP21361st1_A6_RTP21361_211029
GTTCGCTAGAGTCTTTAGAATTTCTGTAGTAAAATCGTTCATAGGGAAGTCCTCTCTTCTGTGAATGTGTTGTGGTAGCTCTATTCTACAGAAGGGACTTCCTTTTTTCTATTTACACAAAATATTTTACACTCTCTTCAGTCTGCATGGAAATCAAGTTATTATTGGGAATTCCAGCTTAATCTATAGTAAGCAATATATTCTTATTATTCATTTTGAAATTTTGCAGCAGAGTCTTACATTTTTTTGTCATTTTTTTTCCACATTTTTAATATTAGCGATGCTATTTTATCATTAAGTACTATCAAAAATAGGACTGTAACAATAATCATCGTATCGTGATTTGGAAAATACCTAAATCCTAATAACAAAAATAGTAGTGCTATGAATGTTATTACATAAGCTATCTTTCTTTTTCTATCTACCGTCACTTCATTCACCTTCGATCCTACTAGCTATCCTGTGTCCATATAGCAGTTGGAACTAAGAGATGGGCTTTATTCCTCGAAAATCTTATAATTACTCCTTTGTTGAGATCCACACTTCCTGCTTTATCTATCAAGAACGCTGCCGCAGTCGATGCGAAAACACCTGCAATTGGGGAAAATAAACTTGATAGAGCCCCAACTCCTAGAGCTAACGCTGCTTTTGAATACGAACTATCTAAATATAGGTACTTCAAGTCATTGCTCATTACAATCATTTTATTTACGCCTCTACGTAGCATGACTGATCTGGTATTCATTTCAATTTCTTCCTTGGTCCAAATATCTTCTGGATCATAACCTTTCTCAATTGCTAAATTCATTAGGTCTTGGAAAGTTATACTGGTGATTTCTGCTATAACCTCATCTGAAAGATATTCTAGTAGTACACCATACGTTCCTTCTTCATCTACATACTCATTTTCATTTGTATTGGTGTTAACTTCTGATGCAATTGCTACAGTATTCCCAATAGTTCCAACACCTAAAATTATCGCAGCACACACACAAATCGCTTTAATCTTATTCAGCATTTTCATCTACCTCGTTTTAATTAATTACTTTTACAATATTACAACACACAATTATACACGACTAAACAATGTATAAAATTGTTCTTTCGGTGTTTGTCCACTTCATCCAACACAATAATAGAAAATAGTTAGTAAGAGAATAATAATTAGTATTCATCAAAAACTGAAGAAAGATTACCCTTTTCGATTTTTCCTTATTCTGAAAGCGTGCTATCACTGAATCCAATTATTGCTTCAACTTCTTTATACGATTTACCGAAAATAATTTATCCATAAACAGACCACTTTTTTGGCGTACTGGTTGCTCTCGAGCAGCCTTCCTTGTAATCTTGTAATTCCGATTATTCTTTCTTTTAAAGGATACAAGCGTATTTACATCGAGCTTAAATAATCGAAAAAAGTATTTCTTTTCTCTATAAGTTCCTTCATTAGAATCATCTTACAAATCTAAAGACATCTGTTCAAAAGCGTGTGGCTTTCATTTTATTGCCTTAACGTTATAATTTATTTGCGAAATACGATAATTGGTACAAGTTACAACACAAAGGGCCGACCTACTGCGAATAGGTCGGCCCTTATTTTGTGCTGGAAGCAACGGCTAGCGACTGTCCTAGAAGCAGCTTACTTTTGATGATTGGATTCTTAGAAATAAGTTCTAGTACCAGTCCTATAAAGATTGACGCCATAATCAATGCAATAATTTGGTCAATCAAGAAAAAACACCCCTGAACTCATCCATCCCATAGTAAAGACTGCAACGTGCTCCTCGTTTATGGATAGCTTTTCTTCATAATCATTTACTTTACTACTGTTTCAGAATATCTTTAACCAGTTACTAGTTTACTTCTCTTTATTAGTGAAGTGGGCTAGTTCTGCATATTCTTAGTAAAATGCTTTCCTCTCCTTCACTTTATCCCCTGTCTTTCCTAGGAACGAGTCCAAGCCTCTCTCATCTATATCATTCATCCCTTTTGCTGATTCTGAACAGCTGTCTCTTTCAGTTGGCGGTTCTCTGCGGCTAAACGCTCCTGCTCACTACGGGCTTTTGCTAGTTCTGCCTGATAGATAATGATCTCTTCTTGGTGGGCTCTCCGAGCGGCACTTACGCTAGCTTCCAGCTCATCCACTTTTGTTTCTAGTTCGAGATTGAGCTTTTCATACTTTTCATATAAGATCTTGGCATTTTCTATATTGGTCTGCTCTAAGTTTGCTTTGCTCGACACCCGAGTAGCAAAGTAGGTTAGAACACCGGTAATCAAGGAAGGTAAAACGACTGCGGCAACTGTTGTATCCATAGATAACCCCTCTCTCATTCTCTTTTTGATACAAAATGTATCAACTAATTGGAGTATATTCGATACGATTCATATCGTCAACTAAAAAGATACATTGCATATCTTTATTCAATCAAATTAGATACACTTCGTATCTAATTGTGGTATACTGATCGAAAAGGGGGGATCACCATGCTTGGTGAACGATTAAAAGCACTGCGGATAGGAATGAATCAAACGCAGCAACAGATTGCTGACCATCTAGGAATCACCCGGGCCGCCTATTCGCATTTTGAAAACGATCGAAACGAGCCTGATGGTGAAACGATCGTGAAATTAGCTGAATTATTCCATGTCTCCACAGACTATTTGTTAGGACGACATGCCATAGACAACTTCACCCAACCTTCTAAGCGGGTGCAAACAGTAGCTGCCCATATTGATGAAAATGTAACCGATGAACAAATGGAAGACATTCTGAATTATATCGACTTTATAAAACAGCGGCATGCCCAAAAGGATTGATGTATATGGATAAAGTTGAAGAACTAATGGCTGCATACCCAGATCTGCATTTTATTTTTGATAAAAATATGCCAGAAGGTCAACAAGGCTTATATATCGATGATCATATTTATCTGAATCCAAAACAATCGAAAGCAGACTTGTTAGGGACCATGGGTGAAGAAATCGGACACTATTTAACAAGTGCAGGAGACATCACTGCACAAGATACCAATGAAAAGCGTAAACAGGAACGTAAGGCACGTGACATTGGTGCAGCAATCGTTGTCACACCTTACGATATCATCGCCTGCTTTGAAGAGGGCTGCAAAACGTTACTAGAATGCGCCTCTTTTTTAGGGGTAACGACGCGAACGCTCAAAGATGCGGTCTGTTACTATGCCCGACGCTTTGACGGAATCAAGACAGACAATCAGTATACGTTGCTGTTTCAATTAGATGGAACCATTGAGGTGATCAAAACCTTTTAGTTACTAGCTGTGAGCGTTGGGCAATATTTGGATCAGTGAAGACACTTCTTGATACGATTCTACAGCTTTACTATTTCTTAAATAACAAAAAACGGCACTGTGCCGTCACGTTCATAAACAGAGCGCTCATTAAAAGCTTTACGGTACATTCGCTACTCATCAGTGGCGCGCGGATGTACCGTTGATTTCTGATTATTTCGATTGATGCACAAGGCCGTTTTCTATTCTTGGGTCATATCTACAACTTTCAGCAGTCGATTTGGCAAATAATTCTCAGAAGTTTGATGAATCAATTTACCGGATTCAAAACGATACAAATTATAGCCATATCGTTCTTCGAAGCGCACGATGCCTTGACCTTCATCTTCTCCCACAAAAGACATACTGGCGACAGTATAGTAAGGAATCCCTTGGATCTCACCGGTAAAGGAATGATGCGTGTGACCATTGAGGATACAGCGAATGTTATAGGAGGACAGCAAGTCCAACAAACGATCCGTACCGGGCCACACCGGTGTCGTACTTTGATGTGCCAGTAAATGATGATGGGTCACTAAGACGATCGGCAGATTTTTTAATTCCGCTAACGTCTGTTGCAGCCAGTGGAATTGTTGTTCATCGACAACGCCATCAGAAGCTCCATAGCGGGAATTATCAAAGGCAACAATCGCCATATCTGAATAACATTTTACTTGATTATATGGCGACTCGGAGGCCGCTGTACCGCACCAGCCTATGTGGAAATTGCTTTTGATGTCATGATTGCCTAAAGTAACGATTATTTCGACATCGCCTAGCAGCCTATGCAGTTGTTCTTTCAAGTAACGATAGTCTTCCACGTCTCCATCCTCCGTCAAATCCCCACTGATAACGACTAGGTCAATCGTTGCTCGTTGCTGGGCATGGCGAAGACATTCTGTTAATGGAATCAATGGATTCTGCATGGCCGCCAACATGCCTTGATAACCCTCTTGGCAGTCTGGGTATTGTCTGCGAAAATGTATATCTGATATATGCAATAAATTCATCTTTTATCTCAATTTCTTTCTTATGATTCCTGTTATTTGGTCTAAAGCAAAGACGGTGATCACTACACCGATCAAAATAATACTAACTTTACTCCACGTACGTGTTTGGATCGCAAAAATCAATGGTGCACCGATTCCGCCTGCACCAACTAAGCCTAGTGTTGCCGCACTACGCACAGCGATCTCAAAATGATTCAACGCAAAGGAACTATAGATCGGCATCAAATAAGGGACACGTACAAAAAACATTGTTTGCCAGAAATTTGCACCCACCGCCTGCATCTCTTCGGTCAGCCGTTCATCCATCGCTTCCATCTCTTCCGTAAACAACTTGCCTAACATTCCGATTTGATGGACACCGATTGCCATCACACCGGCAAAAGGTCCTGGACCAACGACTTTAACAAAAATGATCGCATAGACCAGTTCTGGAAACGCCCGCAAGACGTTGCAAATAAATTTACCGATTTTAGCGACCCAAGGAGTTGCTGACCAGAGATTGGCCGCACTCAGCAATGTGATGGGAATGGCTAAAACCGTGGCGATCATGGTTCCCAAGCAAGCGATGCCGATCGTTAATAACAGCAGACTAAATAAATCTTCCCCGCTGCCGTCATAGAAAAATGACCAGTCTGGCTGACTCAGTCCTTTCAACACATCTCTGCCCATTGCCAGTGAAAAAGTGCTTAATCCCGAATAGTCTAAGTCCATTGCAGACAACAGGAACAGGACTACGAATAGTCCCCATAGGAGCCACGTTTTTTTACTCACTTCACGAATCATCATAGAAAGGACCTCCTTACTCGTTCACTTAATTGGTCAACGATGGCCACAGTGACTAAAATCGTCAAAATAATGATGGAAACTCGTTCATATTTCAGCAATGCCAAAGACGAATTCAAAATGACGCCGATCCCCCCAGCCCCTACATAACCTAGGACTGTCGAAGCACGAACATTGACCTCAAATGCATAAAAGGTATAGCTGGCAAACTGACTGATGACTTGAGGAGCTACTGACCAGACTGCAATCTGCAATTTGCTGGCCCCGACCGCCGCCGCAGCTTCGATCGGACCAAAATCGATTGTTTCAATTGCTTGGAACATCAACTGAGAGACCATCCCAAATGTAAAGACAGCAATCGTCAGGACCCCTGTTGCTTCTCCAATCCCAAAGATAGCAACAAACAATGCAGCCAATAATAGGTTAGGAATCGTCCGAATCAAGCCCAATAAAAAGCGAAAGATCGTCGAAAGCCAGCGATTTTCAGTAATGACTGTCGTAGCCAAGAAACTGACCGGGATCGCTAGACAGACACCGATGACCGTTCCAACTAAAGACATTTCCAATGTTTTAAGCATTGGCGAGACTAATTTCGGTAAATAGCTAAAATCCGGATGCAAGAAACGTGCAAAGAATGCCGTTACTTGGTTGGAATTTGACCAGACTTGCGCAAAGTCAGCCCCTGTGATCCATGCACTGCTTTGAAAGCAAAGAATTAAGAAGAGCAAGATCAGCAGGTTCTTGTACCACTTAAAGTGAACGGTCTCTTTCAATTTCATGGGTTTCTCCTGCCTTTTCTTCAAAAATCGCCTTGCCATAAATCTGTTCCAGCCGTTCATCTGTCAATGCTTCCGGCACACCATCAAAAACAACCGTTCCCGCTTTCAAAGCAATGACTCGTGTGGAGTAAGACCGTGCTAGCGGAACAGAGTGGAGGTTGACGATCACTGTTTTTTTCATTTCTTGATTGATTTTTTTCAAGTCCTGCATGACTTTCTCTGTCGTGATCGGGTCTAATGAAGCTACTGGCTCATCTGCTAGAATAATCGGTGCTTGCTGAACAAGCGCTCTTGCTATTGAGACCCTTTGCTGCTGACCGCCACTCAACTGATCGCTGCGGGTCTGCAGCTTATCCAACAGACCAACCGTGGCTAGTGCTTCTTTTGTTCGTTGATAGTCTTCTTTTGTAAATAATCCTAAAATACTTTTCCAAGTTGAATAATACCCTAAACGTCCAGATAGGACGTTCTTTTGAACGGTACTGCGTTTGACTAAATTGAAACTTTGAGAGATCAATCCGATTTGACGACGGATCAATCGTAATTCTTTCTTGCTTGCCTTAGTGATCGAGGTCTCATTAATGCGGATATCCCCTTCAGTGATCGGCACTAAACGATTGATCGAGCGCAATAAGGTGCTTTTCCCTGCCCCACTCAGACCGATGATTGAGACAAATTCTCCCTCTTCGATCGTCAAATTAATGTTTTGTAGTCCTTTGACCCCGTTTGGGTATACTTTGGACACATTTTCGAAAATTATCATACTTCTTCCCCATCTTTATAAGCATTGTGACACGGATCATACCAAAAGAATGAGAGACGAAGGGATACTTTGGTGGGATCGCTCTCGTTTTCACTATATCAGCCGCCCTCGCAAAAAGATCTGCACCCTTCGTCCAATCATTTTTCTGTTATTCCTTGTCGCAGCCCATTGTTTTACTCGGCTGCTTTTTCGGTATATTCACGGATCGTATCATAAGCAGAATCAGCTGCTTCTTCATATCCTTGATGTCCCCACAATGACATCGCTTCTGCGCCTTCTTCGTCATCTTTCATGTTCAAGAAAACATCTTTGATTTCTTTTTTCAAGGCATCGTCCATTTTTGGTTGGACCGCAATAGCATCGTTAGGAATATCCCCTTCGGTCAGATAAAGTACTTTGAGCTCTTTAAACAAATCATTGTCTGCAAAGCTAGAAGCAAAGACATTTCGCGCACCTTCGAAAACAAACGCAGCATCCATTTGACCATTCAAGACTGCTGTGATCTCACTTGGAATATCATTGACTGTTGTCAAAGTCGCTTCGGTGGTAGGATCTACTCCGGCATCTTTCATTTCAGCAACTGGATAGATGTACCCACTAGCTGAGTTAGGACTTAAAGTAGCGATCTTCTTGCCTTTCAAATCAGTCAATTCATTCAATCCGCTGTCTGCACGAACTAAGATCTCCCCTTTGAAAGTGTTTGTCAATTGACCTTCTAACGGCAACCCCGTTTCTTGATCATAATCCCCTAATTGCGAAGTCAAAATGGCTTCAGCAGCGTCCATATCTTTTGCTTGGACATAGGCAGCTGGCGGCATGATCCCGATATCTACTTGACCAGAAGCCATTGCTTCAACGATCGTTGAGTAATCCGTAGCCAAGGTCACATCCACCTGACGATCTAGCTTCTTTGATAAATATTCAGCGAAAGGTTTTGCTTTTGCTTCCATCGTCCCATCGTTGTTGGTCGGTACGAACTGCACCACTAATTTTTCTTTTGCTGCATCCTCTTGTTTTGAATTGCCACTGGCACAGCCAGTTAAAGCAACAGCCAACATAACTCCCATGATCCCTTTAGCAACCTGTTTGAAACGCATTTTTATTCCTCCTGTGAATGTTTTCTACTACGTGTAAATCATACCAAATAACTTCAGATTAAGAAGTGACACATGTCCTATTTTACCTTATTTTTACATACATTTTACATATAATATTAATTATCGTTCGTGTTGAGGCGTTGTTGATTCTAGGCTATAATAAAGAAAAACCTCCAAGGAGTGGTCCTTCTCCATGAAAAAGATCCATGATGCGCAACAGTTGTCTGCTTATATCGACACCTTTTCTTTGCAAAATTATTTAGATGCGGCGTTATCTGACATGGCGGTATTACACTCTTTCGACAAAGATGAGCACTTGATCCAGACAGGGACCGTATCCGATTATCTCTACTTCCTTGTGGAAGGAACCGTGATGGTCTACTCGTACCCTTCTGATACCCAAAATATCTTTATCGATTATGCCAAACCCGCCACTCTTTTAGGCGAAGCGTCCTCTTTATGGGAATTATTGCCAAAAAGCAGTGTAAAGGCCGTGACACCTTGTATCTGCGTGTGCATTTCTTTGAATCGCTATCGTTCTGTTTTACAACAGGATGTTCGGTTTTTGCAGAACATTTGCCAACTCCTCAGCTCACGGCTCAATTCAGGGATCAACTTAGCCAATTCCCTCACTGAGCCAGTAGAAACTCGTTTAGCAAAATTCATTTTGCTTCATGAAGAAAAAGGGGTGTTTACGCATCAGTTGACGACTTGTGCTGCTGTCTTGAATGTTAGCTATCGTCATCTCTTACGAACGATCACAAATTTCCGTGAGAACCGCATTTTAGAAAAGCAAAAAAGCAAGTATGTGATCCGTGACCGCTCTGCTTTAGAAGTTCTTGCTGAAAATCTCAGTCATTTCTGAAGATTCTAAGGATCTACGTATGGAGAACCTTCTGTGTGGAACCGCAATTGCCAAAGTCTATTTCTTTAAGTTGTGATTCAATGTCTTCTTTCTAACTACAGATACTGACCTAAGCTATCTCCTCTAAAGTTGCCTTGACAGATAGCATGTTAGTCATTTCAATAAAACAGCCCTTCAGAAAACCATCATTCTGAAGGGCTGTTTTATTGAATGCCTTGCTTTAACCATTTGACTTTAAATGCAAAATCCGTCAACAGTTCATTGCTTGTCCATTGATTGGCGTAAGCATCTGTTAAGCTGTCAATGACCAGTTTCATCGAGAAATAGAGAAAACTATCGGCCTCTTTTTGACTTTCGATCCGAAATTTATTTGCTGTTAATACTTTTTTCCAAGCTGCCGCGCCATGAGGATCCTCACTGCGATATGAAAACAAATAACTATTCTGGATCAATAGCTGCAATTCTTTGTATTCCTCACTATCTTTGCCATATTCTAACGCTTCAACTAAAAAAAGCTCCAATCCTTTGAAAAAATCCTGCTGATGTTTCCCAATTTTTCTTAGGATACGGCCATGAACTTTGTTTGCTGAGTCATGGATCAAGTAATCATAAGCATCATTCAAATCTTCAAAATACTTATAAAAAATTCCCCGAGACATCTGCAGTGCTTCAACGATCTCACTGACTTTCACCTGGCTAATCGGTTTGTCAGAAAAAATCTTCAGCAAAACGTTTCGCACAACTATTTTTTTCTCAGGAGGAAGATTATTAAAAGTCGCCTTAGGCATAAGCCGCAGTCCTTTCTTTGAATTCGTTGCTTTATTATAGCATAGATGGCCGAAATTAATTCGGTGACAAAATGTCACCGTTGAGGTATGATGGATTTCGAAAGGGGAAATCATTATGTATTTAGCTTGGAAAGAAATCCGCTATGCCAAATTACGGTATAGCTTGATCATTGGCATCATGGTATTAGTTGCCTATGTCGTATTTATGCTTTCTGGATTGGCCAATGGTCTGTCAGATGGTCACAAGAAAGCAGTCGCCGACTGGGGCGCTCAGACGATCGTACTATCCGAAGATAGTAATAAGGTCGCTAGTGCTTCCATTCTGACTCGCGGGGATTTATCCCGCGTGGAAGCAAAAGAAAAAGCCGCAGTTGGTCTGGCTTCTTCTGCAATCTCCCATAAAGGAAAAACCGAAAAGACCAATATCTCCGTCTTTGGTGCTGAGGCCGATCAATTCGTTATCCCAAAAGTGATCGACGGCCGAAACTATCGCTCTGCAAATGAAGTGATCGTTTCAGAAAACCTTCTGCCAGAGGGGTTTGCCTTAGGGGATCACATTCAATTAGGCGGCGACGATCAAGTCTTTACGATCGTGGGCGTCACGAAAGCAACGACTTACAGCGTGGTCCCCGTGCTTTATCTCAACCTAGATGCCTATGCTCAGCTTAAATATGGTAATCAAGAGTTTGATCAAAGCAACGGCCCTATTTCATTGATCGCTACTAAAGAGCCGAAATCTGACGTCAAACTCATCCAATCAAAGGATCAAACAAAACTAACGGCATTGACTTTTGATGATTTTGTTGAGAACTTGCCTGGTTATTCTGCCGAAAAATTGACGTTGAATGCAATGGTTTACTTTCTATTTGTAGTGGTAGCAGCAATTGTCGGGATTTTCCTCTATGTGATGACATTGCAAAAAACAGCCCTCTTTGGTGTATTGAAAGCACAGGGAGTTTCTACCGGCTATCTCGTTCGTTCCATCGTGGGACAGTCATTGATCGTAAGTATTGCTGGCGTTTTGATTGCTTTTGTTCTCAGCTATTTGACTAGTCTAGTATTGCCAGCTGCGATGCCGTTTACAGTCAATTTACTGCAGTGGTGTCTTTATGGCATGGTTCTGATTTTTGTCTCGATCATCGGTGGTTTATTCTCCATTCGAACAGTCACAAAAGTCGACCCGATTACAGCGATTGGAGGCGAATAAGATGGCACAAACAGTCTTATCTATGGAACACATTACAAAAACATTTGGTTCTGGCCATACCGCAGTTACTGCTCTAAAAGGAATCGATTTTTCAGTGACAGCCGGTGAATTCGTCAGCATCATTGGACCTTCTGGATCTGGCAAAAGTACGTTCTTAACGATTGCCGGCGGACTACAACGCCCCTCAGAAGGTAAAATCATCATTGGTCAGCAAGACTTTACTGATTTACCTGACAAAAAACGATCTGCTGCCCGTTTCAAAGAAATCGGCTTTATTCTGCAAAGTTCAAACCTCGTTCCTTTTTTGAAAGTCAGTGAACAGTTTGAGTTTGTAAACAAGCTGAACAAAGACAACCAAAAAGAAGCAGCGTCTCTTTTACGTTCCCTCGATATTTGGGAGCTCAGAAATAAATTCCCTAAAGAACTCTCAGGAGGCGAACGTCAACGAGTAGCAATCGCACGCGCATTGTTCAATGATCCTTCACTGATTTTGGCAGACGAACCGACGGCCAGCTTAGATTCGGAACACGCTTTTGATGTTGTCAAATTATTGGCTAAAGAAGCGCATGAAAAACAAAAGGCGATCATCATGGTAACCCATGATCCAAGAATGACCCAATGGAGCGATCGGGTCTATCGCATGCAAGATGGACTTTTAGTCGAAGAATCCATCAACCCGCACACTTCATCAAAAACTTCAGAAGAATAATTAAAAAAGCTATCCAAACATAGGGACTCGCGACTGCGATGTTCCTTCCGTTGGATAGCTATTTCTATTACAATTCACTGATTAAGACGCACCAGGTTTATTTGACGATCGCTAAGAAATCTTCCCCTTGCAAGACGTCTTCTTGATTCATATCCAACACATCTAAATAGTTCGGCGTATTCGTAACAACAATTGGCGTAACGGTTGAATACCCGGCTTCTTTGATTAGGGAAAGATCAAATTTGACTAATAGATCACCTTTTTTCACTTGATCCTCTTGTTTGACAAAAATCTCAAATCCTTTGCCCTCAAGCTCAACAGTATCCATTCCAATATGCATCAAGATCTCTACCCCATCTGTCGTTGTCAAACCAATCGCATGTCCTGTTGGAAATAGCGTAGTAATCGTCCCGTCAGCAGGCGCGACTAATGTACCGTTTGCTGGATCGATGGCAATCCCTTTGCCCATTGCTCCAGATGAAAAGACTTGGTCTTTCACTTCATTCAGTGGAACAACTCTACCAGCCAATGGACTGCTTAATACGACCCGCTCATTGGTAGTGGATGGTGCAGGTACTTTTGATTTTTCTGTATCTGTATCTGCGGGATTCGGTTGATCTTCAAAGCGCAAAACAAAAGTTAAGACAAAAGCTGCGCCAAAAGCAACGGCCGTTCCAATCGCAGCGGCAATCAAACCACTCATATCTTGTGTGTCTTGAGGGATAAAGGATGGTAAGCTCAAGAGACTGACTAAACCAAAAGTATAGTTCTTAACTTGACTGAAACCGACGATTGCACCACCGATCGCACCACTAATACATGCAGCAATAAACGGTTTTTTCAATGGCAACGTTACTCCATATACAGTTGGTTCCGTGATACCAAACAATGACGTGATCGTTGATGAAAGAGCCAATCCTTTCAGCTTGACGTTTTTGGTGATAAAGAAGACGGCTAGTGCTGCTCCACCTTGTGCCAATACAGCTGGCAATAGCATCGGCACCATTGTATCAAAACCAAATTGTGTCAAGTTCACCATCGCAATCGGTACAAAGCCCCAATGCATTCCAAACATCACAAATACTTGCCATAATCCCCCCATGATTGCTCCAGCAAGAATTGGGCTGAGATTATAGATTGCATCATAGCCGCTACCTAACAAGTTCCCAACGATCGTTCCCAATGGACCCACAACGATAAATGTCACTGGTGCCATGATCAAGAAGACAGCTAATGGCACACAGATGATCTGTAGGAAACTAGGAATCACCTTTTTAAAGAAACGTTCCACATAGCTTTGTAAAAAGACGGCCAAAATGATCGGAATGACCGAGGAGGTATAGGCGCTGGCCCCAATGATTACTGGAATACCTACAAAACTCAATGTTTGTCCTGCTAATTCTGTGATACTTGGGTGAACAAGTGCCATGGCCAAAGAAACAGCTAGAAATTCATTGGTTTTAAATTTTTTCGCTGCTGTAAACGCCAACATCACAGGTAAGTAAGTAAAGAGCCCATCAGCAATGGCATACCAAACCGTGTAGACGCCAGAATCGGCCGCCAGCCAATTCATCGTCACTGCTAATGTCAGAAATCCTTTGAGAACCCCGGCCCCAGCCATTGCGCCTAAAAATGGGGTAAAGATCGATGAGATGATATCGATCAATTGATTCAGCGGATTTCCTTTTTCAGCAGATTTTTCTGATTCGCCATCAAAATTGGCGACCTCTGTTAGTTCGCGATAGACATCACTGACATGGCTGCCGATGACGACTTGATATTGTCCGCCACTTTGTACGACTTGGATCACGTCATCGTCTTGATTCAACCGATTTGTATCCGCTTTTTCTTCATCTTTTAGTTTGAAACGCAAGCGCGTCGCACAATGGACCACACTGTTGACATTTTCTTTGCCGCCGACCGCATCCAGGACGCGGACTGCTATTTCTTTGTTTGTACTCATTTCCAAACACTCCTTTTTTAATAAAATAAAAAACCCAGATTGAAAAAACGCGGTTAACAAGCGCAAACTTGCTAACTGCTGTCTTTTCAATCTGGGTCTTGCCTGCTGTACAGTAACAATCCGTTAATGATTGAATGTTAATTTGGTTCGTTGACAACGCGTTCAATATGGATCGTCAAGTAGATCATTTCTGACTCGCCGATTGGCTTGCCATACGTTTTGATCAGATATTCGTTGATCCGCTGGACTGTCTGAAAGGCTTTCGGGTATTTTGCCTGAATCAGTTCAAACAGGAATTCGTCCTTCTCGCCTGAAAGGTCATCACTTAAATACCGTTGAGCGAAATAGTGAAGATGAGTCGTGATCCGTTGATAATTCAAGGAATCAGGATTAAAGACTTTGCCATAGAAACGACTGATGATCGCTAACACATCACGAACGATCTCAACGGCTTGCATCGTCGTCTCCATTGTTCCATTGGCTTGCTCACTATTGACAATGTGAAAGGCGATAAATCCTTTCTCCGCTTCGGGAAGCGAAACACCAAAGTTCTTTTCAAAGCGTTCGACCGCTTTAGCAGCGATAGCGTACTCCTTAGGATAAAATTTTCGAGTCTCAAACAATAGTGGATTCGGTATTTCGATTCCTTCTCGAGCCCGCATCAAAGCATAGTGAATATGATCCGTCAGCGTTAAGTAAATATTCGGTGAAAGTTCGACTCCCAACACTTGCTCTGCTTCGTCGACCACTTGCTTGACTGCTTCGACCTCTTCTGCAGGAATATCCGCAAATAATTGTTGAAATTGATTTGCGGTGAAAGAGTCCTTCAAAACAAATTCTTTCTCCACAAATGCGTCGTCGATCACATCGCCGATTTTTTTCTTAAATGCGATGCCGCGTCCCATATAGATGACTTCTTCGCCGGCATCATTGGTGGAGACCACGACATTATTATTCAATATTTTTCCAATAACCATCGTTTTCCCTCATTCCAAAATAAAAAAACCTAGAATTTCCCCATAAATCTGCGGTCAATTCTGGTTTTGCCTGCCGAACAGTAACAATCCGATGTAACTGAAAAAATAATAGCACATCCTTTTTGAGATTGCAACCCTTTTCACGCAAGATTCTTTCTCCAAAAAAATTAGCGGTTCTAATGGACAAGCTAGATAGTTGTTTTATTTTTCAGAATCTTGTTCACTCACAACAACTCCGTTAAGACAATTCATTTCCAAAAATGGTCTTAACGGAGTTGTTGTCAGTTGTTGCTTAGGTCTCGCCGGCGTTTCCATACTGCACCTAAAGTGCCATACGTGAATACTGCGATACCTAACCAAACAAATCCAAACGCGGTGAACTGCGCCAAAGAATAAGATTCGTGAAACAAGAAAACAGCTAGTAATAGCATGATCGTCGGATTTACATACTGGATAAAGCCTAATGTGATGTAAGAAACGCTTTTCGTTGCTTCCGCAAACAGCAGCAATGGGATGGCAGTCACGACGCCGGCACCAATAAGTAAAAGATTGGTAGATAATGGATAAGCCATCAATCCAACAGAAGAAAAACCTAAAATATAAATCAATGCCGCCGGCAAAATAACAAAGGTTTCAACTGTTAATCCCGTTGCAGAACTGATTGGTATGTGTTTTTTGATGAGACCATACGTGCTGAATGAAAAAGCCATGATCAGTGAAGCATAAGGGATCGCACCAGTTTGCACCGAAAGCATGATCACTCCGACAGCTGCCAAACCACAAGCAATCATCCCCGACCGACTCAACCGTTCTTTCAAAAAAACAGTTGCCAACAAAACATTGACCAATGGATTGATGTAATAACCTAAGCTAGCTTCCATAACATGGCCGGCACTGACAGTAAATATAAAAGTAAACCAATTGATTGAAATCAAGATCGCCGCCAAAATAATCATTCCTGCAAACTTTTTATTTTGCCAGATCCGCTTCAATTCAGAGACAAACTGTTGCCATCTGCCGCTAAGTCCGATAAAGCCAAGCATAAAGACAAATGACCAAATAATACGGTAGCACATGATCGCCAATGGCGAGACACCAGTGATCAGTTTCCAATAGAGGGTGATCAGCCCCCACAGCACATACGCTGTGATTCCCAACACGGTTCCTTTATTTTTCATTTTCCTAGTCGCTTTTTACCTTGTCAACGTACCAATAGTCCAAGAAAAAAACTTCCCTCCTCAAATATATGTTATCTTATTATAACGAAAATAAAGTTTTTTCCTAGTATTTCATGAAAAAAACAAAAAAAGTCCCAACCGATAGCTTTCAAAATTTGAAAAATCGGTGGGATTTTTGAGAAACAACGTTTAATCATTTGTTGCTTATACTCTATTGGTTACTAACTTCATAGCAGACGACCTTATTTTTCTTTTACCGATAAGCGGCGCATATAAAAATAGAAAAGCAAATCAATCGTAACAATTTGCAAAATGATCGAATGAGTGGCCCCACTTCCGTAATGACCATTCTTGATATCTTCTGTCCGTGCTGTATGAATAGGTGTATCTACTTTTTTAGTCAGCTGGTTCTGCCCTAATTGAGACATTCCTAAGGTCGGCATACCAAGGCTTTTCGCTATTTCTACTAATGATAAAACATCGCGGTTTTTCCCTGAATGGGAGATTCCCCAAAACAAACTGTCTGCGCCATCATTTTTCATTTGTTGTGTCAGAAGATACCGATCTTTATCAAAAATCACTGTTTTTCCAATCCGAGTCCATTTTTGACGAATATCCTCTGCTGCTAGAACGGAAGTTCCTACACCATAAACATAGATTCGTTTAGCATGAAACATTTTGTCTACTACTTGTTGCACGGTTTGTTCATCTAATATAGGATCCGTTGCGTCAATAATCATCTTATTGTTTCTAAGAATCTTATTTTTAGCCGTTTGAAACGAATCATCATTTTGAATATCGCTATATTCATTATAGATTCGATTTTCAATATCTTTGGTTAAGGCTAACTTAAAGTCAGAAAATTTACTGAATCCCAATTTTTTAGAAAATCGAATGACCGCTGCTGGACTTGTATTCGAATGAACGGCTAACACATTAGATGTCATAGTAGGTATTTCATCAAGATTTTCGACAATATAATCTGCTAACTTCAAATCCGTAGTCGAAAGTTCATTTTTGATACTTTCAATAGTTGTTACTACACTCATTTCTGTCCCCCTCTACTGCATAGTTGCTTCAGCAATTAGTTACTTCTATTTTACATTAAATTCATGTCGAACTGAGAAGTTTACGATAAAAATAAAAGGCACCTTTTGTATTTGGTGAATCACTTAAAACCACTTCCGTAATTTGATCTTGGAGACGAGCAACAACCGATTCTCGAATAAAGTGATTTTTTTCTAGCACTGAACCTGCTAAAGCTAACTTCACTTGGGTTTGGTTCATTCTGTTTAGTAACAAACGAATCATTTCGATCAATTCGTCAGCAGTTTCTTGTAATAGTTGATGAGTGATGGGGTCGTTTAAATGCGCCTTCGAAAAAAACAATGATTTTTGTGCAACCTCAGCCTTGTTCATCTGATAAAGTTCACTAATTGCTTTAGCTGGATCGTTCATATCTAAAAAAGATAGAAAGTCTTGGGAGAATCTAGACAAAGGTGAACCATGGTCCATTTCTTGTGCAATATGGCGATAGCATTTCAATGCTAGAGCATAGGCACTTCCTTCATCCCCTACTAAATGTCCCCAGCCCCCTACTCGATAGAAGTTTCTGTCAACAGATCCATAGGCGACTGATCCGGTCCCAGAAATAATCAAAGCGCCATCCGATCCTTCAAGTTTATTGATTAACCCTAAGTGAGCATCAGAAATCACTTTGGTTTTTTGAAACTGCTGCAGCTCATGTTGAACAAGATGATGTAACCCACTCGTCTCTATACCTGCAATTCCAGCTAAAACGCCGAGGCAATCGCCTGATTGATGTTCTAAAACAGACTGGATCCCTTGTCTCAAAACTGCTAATGTACGATTTGTATCTACCACAATATTTCCAGCTGACAGGTGCAAATCAAAGAGTGCTCTTCCCTTTTTGTCATAGGTAGTAAATTGGGTCTTTGTCCCCCCAGCATCAATTCCTAGTACATAATTCATTTCTTTTCCTCCTAAAAAACTGCAATAGAAACGTTCCGACAACCTAGTGAGTAGCTGATCAGTGATAAAAAACAACTATTAGCATGCGAACAGTATTCGAAGATAATGGATCATTCTATCTCCTTTAGTACTGCTTGCTAAGAAGAGAGGATTTCCCCAATAGGTTTTGGCTTATTCATTAAATCCTTATCAAACCATTGCTTTATGAACAGCTTTATTCAGCAGTTTACGAGTCACTGTATCATTTGTCGAGGATCGTTTCTATCACAGCTTAATGGATGTTAGTTCTGATTGAATTGATTCAATTGCTGTTGCATTTTAATCAGTCGTTCAATCAATGCTTGCTCGCTCATTGTTGTCATTAACTGGTCTTGCGCATGAATCAACAAAAGACTGATCTGCCCTTGACCTTTTAGATCATCTTGAATCAATTTCGTCTGCAAATTATGAGCAATGGTCATCTCTGCTTCTGCCTGTTGCATACACATTACCGATTGCTCATGATTGTCTGCTTCTGCTGCATCCAACGCTTCAAAAAGCATTCCTCGCGCATTGCCACTATGAACGATTAATTCAAAAATCACTGCTTCGATATTTTCCATGATATCACCTACTTCATTTAAAATCATTTTTTTCATGGTTAGAACTGATAAATAAACAACTCGCAAATAAGGAACATTGCTGCAAAGGTTACAATCGAAAAATAAGCATATCGTTTTATGGTAAATTTTTCTTTTCGGTCAACATATAACGCAATCGCTGGAAAGATAAGACTGATAGAAACCAAATTCCCTATAAATAAAAACGTCTCAGACTGTACATATGAATTGATTGCAATCAACAGGATGTTCACGCTAAAAACAGTTCCTAAATAAAATAATGCACCTTTGAACTGCATTCTTGTTTTTCTCATGCTTCGCCTTCCATTTCTTGCATTAATTGTTTATTGTCATAAATCTTGAAGAAGGGATAATAAACGACCGTAGCGATCAATATGTTAACAATGACCAATAGAATAGCTCGCCAATCTCCTCCGGTAGCCAAATACGCGCCGATTGGTGCCGGTAAAGTCCATGGTGGCTGCACAAACATCAAGTGCACCCAACCAGCTTTAAATACCAGCCAAGTAACCGTTGTCATCAAAATCGGTGCTAACACAAAAGGAACAAAGAATATCGGATTTAGCATGATTGGAAATCCAAAAATCACTGGCTCATTGATATTGAAGATGCTTGGAATCAGACAAGCTCGACTAATGGACTTGGTATACTTGGCTTTTCCAAAAAGAATCGCGCAAATAATCAAGCCAATTGTCGCGCCAGATCCTCCAATCCAAATGAACCATTGAAAGAATGTTTCTGGAGCAATATGGGTAGGGGTTTGATGGTTTGCAACTTTTTCGGCATTCTCAGTAAAAAATTGAAGCCAAATCGGACGTGCCACTGAGCCAACGATCGAGTCACCATGAATCCCAAAAAGCCAGAAAAAAGTAACCAAGAAAACTGGAACTAGGACCCCTAAGAAAGTGTCTCCTGCTTTTACTAAAGGTGAAAAAAGAGTTTGGATCACTTGTTCAATATTCACTTTAAAGACAACATTAATCGTTCCAATCACTATGATAATAATTGCTGCTGGAATTACGGCCTCAAAGGAGCGTGCGACAGAGCTAGGAACTTGTTCCGGCATTTTAAACATAATCTTTTTGGTTTTACAAAATCGTAAAACTTCAACCGCAAAAATGGCTAAAACCATACACGGGAAAATCCCCACTGATCCGAGTGATTCCATTGGCAACATCAATCCTTGATCGAACTGTACCGGCATAATACTTAATAGAAAAGCTGCCACCGATAATTGTGCTCCGGTCAAAGGATCTAACTGATAACTTTTCGCTAAATTGTATCCGATTCCAAAACAAATATACAGAGACATAATCCAAAATGTCATCCGATAGGGAATTAGAATTTCCGTAATGTGATCTGTTGCCCATTGGTGAATTGCCCAGTTTTCTGGAACAGGTGGAAAAGCAATGATCAGAAAGAAACTACCAACAATAATAAACGGAATCGCCGAAACAACCCCATCACGAAGCGCTCGAAGATGTCGTTGCTCAGAGATCTTCGACATTGGTAACGCAACCTTGTCCTCTAGCATTTCAAAGAAATGATTCATTTTTATCCTCCTTTTCTCAACTCAAACTTTCAATAATTTTCAAGAGATTCTTGCCACCTAACGGACTGTAATCTGTGGGTTTGATCAATTCAATAGGAATATGTGCTTCATCTGCGGACTGTTTAAACAAGCTAAAGCGATGCTTTACTTGTGGGGCTACAAAAATAATGTCCCAATCTTTTTCTTGGATAACTGAATCCGCCTCACCACTTCCTACTGCAGAACTTGTTAGAGCAATTCCTTTTTTTTCGGCTTCTTTGTCTAGCGCTTTTTCTACAATTGCACTAGACATCCCACCAGAACAGATAAATAGAACTTTTTTCATTTGATTTACTCTCCCTTCTTATTCTTTTCAATAAAAGAACGATACCAATAAAAGCTATCTTTCTTGTATCTACGATAATCTCCATTCCCCTCATTATCAGCATCAACATAAATGACACCATAGCGTTTATCCATCTCACAGCTGCCTGCGGATACAATATCAATGATCCCCCAAGCAATATACGCAATAACGTTGACCTGATCGATATCTCTAGCTTTAACTATTTCAGCAAAGTGCTCTTTGAAATAATCAATTCTGTAGGAATCATGAATTGTGCCATCTGCCTCGAGTTGATCTTTCGCACCGAAGCCATTTTCAGCGATTATAACTGGTTTTCTATAGCGGTCATAAACTTTATTTAATGTTGTTCGCATACCGATAGGATCAATTTGCCATCCCCAATCACTTGCTTTTAAGTAAGGATTTTTCGTTGTAACTACTAAATTCCCTGCAGTTTTTTCTGCTTCCTCGGTCGTTACCACACTGGAAGAATAATAAGAAAAAGAAACAAAGTCGCAAGTATATTCCTTCAGAATCTGGCGATCTTCTGCGGTTATATCTAGATCAACAGAATTTTTCTCAAAAAAAGAATGCATATAATAGGGGTATTCCCCTTGCATAAGCACATCACTGCAAAACCACTGATTAATCTGTTCCTCTTTCACTAATTTCAAATTATCTTCTGGTTTTGGTGTCAACGGATAATAGCAGAAACACGACACCATGGAACCAAAGATTCCAGGAATATCCATTTTTCGTGCCAGCTGAATCGTTTTTGCATTTGCAACAAATTGATAATGTAGTGCTTGAAATACATCTTGATAGATATAGTCACCATTGCTTGGTTTGATTAATCCTGTACCGTTATAGGGACTAAAAAAGCCGGCATTAATTTCATTAAATGGCAACCAAAAATCCACTTGATTTCCCCATCGAGACAAAACAAACTCTGCAAAAGAGAGGTAATGGTCAATCATTTCACGATTCTTCCACCCACCGATGCTTTCCACCAAATAAAGTGGCACCGCATAATGATTCATTGTCAAAAAAATTTTGATTCCTTTCTTCTTTAATTCCCGAAAAATCGAATCATAATATGCCACACCTTGTTCATTTGGTTGCTCTTCATTCCCCAGTGGAAATAATCGTGACCAGCTAATCGAGAAACGATATAAATCAATCCCTAACTCGCTTAGCAGCTGTAGATCTTCCTCCCAGTTTTCGTATCCTTTCGTCCCTTTTCTAAACGGATAAAATTGGGTAGTTTCTGATTCTTTTGCTTCATTGATCACCTCTTGAGTCAACAATCGCGTTTGGATTGTTGCATTATTACTTCGAGGAAGATAGGGACGGCAATCTTGTGTATCTATCCCTTTCCCATCCTTATATCCACCTTCATATTGACTAGCTGCGGTTGCACCGCCCCAGTAAAACGTTCTCAATAGTATTCACTGCCTTTCTCTTTGTGACAGCTTCATTATAGACCTTCTGATTATTTTTTTCAATATTTTATTAAATATTTTGATTATTTTTTTCAAAAAGAGATTTTTCATATGAAAGAAACATTCAAAATTAAAAAAAAACCGCTTCGCAAAAAGCGAAGCGATTTGACTAGTTGATTAATTTTCTACTTCTATCAGAACTTCTGTGCGACTATCTTTGATCAAAAATAATCCCGTGAACAATAGCAGTCCCGAAGCGACGGTCATGACTAAAAACGAAACATTCATGCCGTGGAGCAAAGCGGCGGAGCCAGTCAATGTATGACTGTTGCGGGCGACCGTATTCATGATCCCAACAAAAACAGCTGTGCCGATGGCGCCGGCGACCGTCCGCAGCGATGTCAGTAATGCGGTACCATGAGCAGTCAATTCTGACGGGATATTTTTATTGCCCCAGGTAACAAATGGCATCAATAAAAAGCCCGTGGCGGCACAGCGTAAAATATTCAGGCAGACCGCCATCCAAATTCCTGTGTGTATATGAATAAAAAACATACCGATATTACTTAAAACTAACGAACTGCCGCCAATGATCGTTATGATGCGGATACCGACTTTGTCATAGATACGGCCAGCGATAGGACTCAAAAAGGCAGAAACTAACGAACCTGGAAATACCACCAACCCTGAGATTGTTGCAGATTTTCCAAGAATGGATTGTACATACAAGGGCATCAGCATTGAAGAGCCCATTAAAACAAGATAGAGTAAAATACTCCCAAACACACTTAGCGCATACTCTTTCGTTTTGAGGACCCGCAGATCCAAGAAGGGCACTGCCGCTTTCATTTGGCGGTGGGCAAATAAGATGCCGCCAATCAAACCTACGAGCAATGCACCCAAGACAGGGAGACTGGCAAAGCCATAGGTTCCTAGATTCCCGAATCCTAATGTGAAGCCGCCAAAAGTCACAGCGCTGAGTAAAAAGGAGAGCAGATCAAATTTTTTCTTCGTTACATCCAAGACATCTTCAAAGACATTCAACGCCCAAATCAACGAAACAAAAACAATGGCACCGACAATATAAAAAATGGCATGCCAGTTCAATTTATCAACGATCATTCCAGCTAATGTAGGGGCGATCACTGGTGCGGCAGTGATCGATAACCCATACCAACCCATGATTGCACCAATTCGATCCATTGGATAGATCGTCAATAGAATCACTTGAGCCATTGAGATCAAAATACCATTACCAATGGCTTGGAGGATACGAGACATCATCATAATGGGGAAATTCGGTGCTAACGCACATAGAACCATCCCAATAAGAGCGATTACCAATGCGGAAAGATATAATTTTTTGGTAGGTACCCGATTCATCAAAAAAGCGGTCAACGGCATGACGATAGCCATGGCGAGGGAATAGCCGCTGGTCAGCCACTGTCCAGTGGTCACAGAAATTTGCAAGTCGGCCACGATGGCCGGTAATGCGGTGGTCAATGCGGTGGATAACATCGTTAGTGCGATACAAGTAAGAATCAGATTAATAAAAATAAAGGTTCTTTTACGGTTTGTCAGATTACTCGGTTGGTTCAATAGATTCCGCCTCCATGCGTTGGTAATAAGCTTCAATTTTTTCTAACCCGCGACCAAAGGCTTGTTTTTCTTCTTCTGTTAGATCGGTC